>JBCCEW010000028.1 GCA_039030075.1 Myxococcota bacterium
CGAATAGCCGTGCTCGGCGAGCAGCGCGAGCGTGGCGTCCAGGATCGCCTGGTGGGCTTCCTCGCTGCGCGGGCGACCGGCAGCGCTGGCGGCGGGGTTCTCTGCGGCCACGCGGGACCTCGGTGCGGGGCGGTCGGTCGGTCCACCGCCCGGGGAGCGGAATTCCGATACTGTACGTCTCGTTCCCAATTCAGGCACCTGGAGGCCGGTGGAAGGCGGCTCACGGCCGGAACGGGCCGCTGGACACCGCCCCGCGCCGCGGGCATGCTCCGCCGCGCCCACGCTCCCGGAGGAAACCCAGCCCATGTCCCGAGCCCACGAGCTCGAAATCGCCGTGTCGGCCGTCCGCGCGGCGGCCCGCGTCTGTCAGGCCGTCCAGAAGCGCATGGTCGCGCCAGAGACGTTGGAGAAGAAGGACAAGTCCCCGGTGACCGTGGCCGACTTCGCGTCCCAGGCGATCGTGTGCGCGGCGCTCGAAGAGAGCCTGCCCGACGACCCGGTCGTGGGCGAGGAGGACTCGGCGTCCCTGCGCGAGGATTCGCAGGCCGAGCTCCGCGCCGGGGTGGTCTCTCACGTGGCTTCGGAGCAGGGCGATTCCCTGAGCGAAGACACCGTCCTCGGCTGGATCGACCGCGGCAACGCCGACGCGCGCAGCGCGCGCTACTGGACCCTCGATCCGATCGACGGCACGAAGGGTTTCCTCCGCGGCGAGCAGTACGCCATCGCTCTCGGGCTCCTCGAGGAGGGCGAAGTGGTGATGGGTCTCCTCGGTTGTCCGAACCTGCCCCTCGGTGACGGGGTGGGGGCGCTCTTCACCGCGGTGCGCGGCGAGACGACCCAGGTCACCTCCTTGTGGGATGCGTCGGCGCCCGTGACGCCAGTTTCGGTAGCGGCGATCGCGTCTCCCGCCGAAGCCCGCTTCTGTGAGTCGGTCGAGTCGGCTCACTCGAACCAGAGCGAGTCGGCGCGCATCGCCGAGACCCTCGGGATCCAACAAGAGCCGTTCCGGATCGACAGTCAGTGCAAGTACGCGGCCGTGGCCCGGAACGATGCCTCCATCTATCTGCGGCTGCCGACCCGCGCCGACTACCAGGAGAAGATCTGGGATCACGCGGCGGGAAGTCTCGTGGTCGAATGCGCGGGCGGACGCGTGACGGATGCCGACGGCAAGCCCCTCGACTTCCGCCACGGACCGACGCTGGCCCAGAATCAGGGCGTGGTGGCGACCTGTGGTCCGATCCACGACGCCGTGATCGACGCCGTGCGGAGCGTGCGTGGCGCCTAGCGCCTGCGGAGCGCGATCCCCGCGAGCCCGACCATCACCAGCAGGGCGGTACTCGGCTCGGGCACCGTGCTGGTGCCAAGCAGCGAAAACGACCCGCCCGGGAACGTCCAGTTGACCGGCGCGAACGCGTTCGTGGTGGTTCCGTTGTCGAGGCTGTAGGACGCCTGGACTTCATTGGTCAGGTCGTCGAAGGCGATCATCAGCAGGATGGCGCCTGCGATGTCGCCTTCCACGAACGGGTTGCTGGAGACGTCGAACGAGGTGACCTGGTTGGACGCATCCCGCGTGATCTGGAGCATGTTGACCTGCAGTCCGGCAAAGAAGCCGGTCCCGTCGAGGCGGTTGGCGACGCTGGTGAGCGTGTTCGAGATCCCGATGGAGATCGATGTGAGGTTGGAGCCCAGATCGAAGGAGCCGAGCGCCATCGTGTAGCTGGTGCCGGGCGCGGGAACCTCGGGCAGCCAGATCGAGGTGGCCGTGAAGGAACCACCGTTGTTCAACACGCTGTTGAAACCCGAGATGCCGCTGCTGTCCGAGTCGACGTTGAGCGGGTCGAGGAAGCCGCTCTGGCCCGGATCCGAAAATGTCACGCCCCCGCCGCCCTCGGCGGCGGTGCCGAAGGTGTTGAACCAGTCGGATCCGAGGGAGCCATCCTCGAAGTCGTCGCCGATCCCGCGCTCCGGAATAGAGAAGTCCTGGACCGAGTAGCTGAACGGGTTGGTGACAGCGAAAGCCGGGCCGGCGAGGCTCAGCAGCACGAGACACACGAGGGACGCGAGACGCATGACAGCAGCTCCGAAACTCGGCCCCGCCGAGGGAACGAGGGGCCGTTTGCGCACCAATGCGAGGGCCCCTGACGCCGCTGTCAGGTTCCCCTTCCCGGGCGCCATCGTATCAGGACGCGCGTGGCAGGGGGCGAGGAAGCCGCCGTGCGGCCGGCCGTGACCTCAGCGCGGGTCATCCCGGCGGGGTCCCTCCGGAGGCGGCCAGGGGCCAGGGGCGGCCTCGACGATCGCGCGAGAGACGACCGCGGCACCGTCCAGGGAGAGGTGGAAGGCGTCCGCGAAGTAGAACACGTCCTCGTCGAAGATGCGGCACAGGCCATCGACACAGAAGTGGGTCTCGGGGCGGACGCGGACGAGGCCCGAGGCTTCGCCGAGCCCGTCGAAGAGGGTCTCGATCGGGGCGGTGCGCTGCTGGAACGCGGTCTGGGGCACTCCGCGTGGAATCTCGGGGGGCGGGCGCGCGATGGCGGCCCAGCGAGGCAGGGCCGCGAGTCTCCGCGCGACGGGGTAGCCCGGCTCGGGCGTCGGATACACGAGCATCACCCGGTGACCGGCGTCGAGGAGCGCACGCACGCTCTCCGTGACGCTGGCGCGAATCGCGCGTTGGCGTCCGTCTTCGTCGTCGACGCTGGGGGCTTCCATGGAGATCGGGGGCAGCTCCGGATCGCGGAAGCCTCCGTGGTAGTAGGCCGGAAGCGCGCCGAACAACACCACCGTCGCCGGCGGGCTCTCGAGCAGGAGGGCCTGGCGTTCGAGGTTCACGCTGCGGTGGCACTGGGGCCGACCGTCGTTGCGGGTCGAGAGACCGGGCGCGTAGTAGCACCCGTTCGCGACGAAGGGGACGAACTCGACATCCCGCTCGCGCAGCGCTTCCCAGAGCGGGAGTCCGAGCCGGTTCGCGTTCGAGTCGCCCACCAGGAACCAACGCTCACGGGGTTCCGCGCCCGAGACGAACCGACAGGCTTCGTCGACCCGACGCCGGTTGCAGATCGCGCCGTCCTGCTCGAGCTGGATCTGCTGGGTCGGGTCGGCGATCCACTGCAGCCAGGGCGGGAAGCGCTGGGGCCAGCCGTGGCCGAGATGCGCGGCGAAAACGAAGGCCGTCGACGCGAGCAAGAAGGCGGCGGCTCCCGTGAACAAGCGACGCTGCGGCACACGCGCCGCGTCGCGGCACGGCGTTTCGACCCACTTCCAGGTGAGCGCGGCGGCTCCGATGCAGACGGCCACGAGCGCGAGCTTCGCCTGTGTCGGCAGCTCCCCGCTGGTGGCGATCCGTGAGAAGGCAAAGACCGGCTGATGCCACAGGTAGAGCGAGTAGGAGATCAGTCCGATGCCGCTGGCGACCCGCCAGCGCAGCAGGGCCGTGACCCAGGGGTCGGCCCCCGGGTTCGCGAGGAGCAGGACGACGCCGAGCACCGGGATCGCGGTCCACAGCGAGGGGTGGGGCGTCGCGTCGTCGAAGAGGAAGAAGCTCGCGACGACGAGGAGCAATCCCAGCGTCGGGACGCCCCGTCGCGGCTTCACGGGCGCCGCGCGTCGGGCTTCGCGGCTGGCGAGCCAGGCGCCCGCCCCGAGTTCCCAGAGACGCTGGGGCAGCGCGAAGAACCCCGTGGCGGCTTCGGCGAGACCCAGGCGAGGGCCGAGCTCCGCGAGCGCGAGGGACGCGGCCGCCGCGCCGATCAGGACCGCGGGGACGCGCTCGGCCGAACGGGCCCAGAGCCCGGCCAACGCGACGGGGAACAACAGGTAGAACTGTTCCTCGACCGCAAGGCTCCAGGTGTGGAGCAGCGGCTTCAGCAGGCTCGGCGCTGCCGTGTAGGGGTCCTCGCTCCAGAACCACAGATTCGAGACGAACAGGTTCGTGGCGAGCAGACTGCGGGTGAACGCGAGCAGCTCCTCGGGGAGGAGCCAGACGACCGCCGCCGGCACGCAGCACAGGAGCACGACGGCAAGGGCGGGGAGGAGTCGGCGTACGCGGCGCGTGTAGAAGTCGCCGAGGGAGAAGTGCTCCGCCTCGAGGTCACGCAGGACCAGCGTCGTGATCAGGTAGCCCGAGATCACGAAGAACACGTCGACGCCGAGGAAGCCGCCGGTCAGGAGCGTGCGTTCGCCGATGCTGAACTTCGCGTGGTAGACGAGCACCGCCAGCACGGCGAGCGCGCGCAGCCCGTCGATCTCGGGCCGATAGTCCCGCCGCGACGTGCTCATGGTCGAGGATCGGGCGCCGGAACCAGAGGCGGGCGGCGACGGCGCGAGGCGTCGCGTCGGCTCACGCCGAACTCACTCGCTGGGGGCCGCCGCGTCGGGGACGTAGGGTTCGCGCACGGCGATCTTCACGCGCTGGCCCGGGGCCAGCGGCTCGTGGGTGAAGATGCCGTTCGCGACCGAGGTGAAGGTGAGGTCCCACTCGTTGCCCGTGCGCTCGGAGAGCTCGGGCAGGGTCTCGCCGGGCAGGGCCAAGGCGGTGCGCAGCCGCAGCTCGGCGACCGAGCCGGACTCCTCGCGCGACAGGGGGCGGAAGCTCTGGGCGAACTTGCGGAACAGACCCTGGTACTTGCGGAGCTGGCCCGACTGCATCCCGCCGATCAGGCGGTAGACCAGATCGTTGTGGGCGATCCAGGTGATCTCGGCCTTCAGCGGGCCGAACGCGGTCGGCATGACCGACACCGCGCGAAAGCCGTTCAGCTCGCCGATCTTGACCGGTGTGGCGCCCTGGAGTTTCAGACCTTCGCGGGTCGCATAGTCGGCCGCTGCCTGGGCCGGGTCGTTTCCCGGACCCTGGAGCTCGAGGGCCACGACGCCGTCACGCTTCGGCGCGAAGGCGCCCACCCAGCTCGCTTCGTTGCGGGTCGTCCAGCCGTGGGGGAAGCGCAGGGTGAAGTCGAGGTCGGCGTGCAGGAAGCGGTCGTCGACGAAGACGCCTTCGCTCGCGGGTCGCTCCACCGCCATCCCCTCGATGCGATCGAGGTAGATGTCTCGGTCCTCTTCGAGACTGCGCTGCTGGGATTGCAGACCCGGCGGCGCGTCGCCGCGCTGTCGCCATGCCTCGGTCTGGGCGCGGGTGGCGGCTTCGGCCATGCGCTCGCGCAGTGCGGGGTGGGTGGCGAAGTAGGTCTGGGGCATCGAGAAGCCCTGGGAGAGCTTCGTGTAGTTGTCGAGGGCGGTGAGGAAGCGCGCCATCCCGGTGGGTTCCACGTTGGCTCGGGTCGCGATCTCCTGGCCGATCAGGTCCGCCTGGCGCTCCTGGTTGCGGGCGTAGCGGGCGATCGGGTTCGCGCCGGCCGTCTCCGATTCGTGGATCGGTTCGCCCCCGCCGCTCAGCATGTCGCTGATCAGGGTGGCGATGCCGAAGGTCTTGGCGTGGGCGTCGCGGTTGGCGGAGTGTTTCGCCGCGACGTGCGCGATCTCGTGGCCGATCACGTGGGCGAGCTCCGCCTCGCTGTTCGCCAGCACCATCAAGCCGCGGGACACGAAGATGTGCCCACCCGGCAACGCGAAGGCGTTCGGCTCGTCGAGTTCGACGATCGAGAAGGTGTACTGGACGTCGCGTCGCGGAGAGAACTGCGCGAGGCGATCACCGATCTCCTGCACGTATGCGACGAGCTCCTCGTCGCGCACCAGACCGAGGCTGCTCTGGATCTCACGCCTCGCCTGGTCGCCGATGCGCTGCTCGTCCTCGGGCGTCATCAGGACGACTTCGCGACGCCCGGTGGCCGGGTTCACCGCCGTCGTGCAGGCGAGCCAGGGAAGCACGGCCGCGAGTACCAGCGCCATGCGCAGGCCCTGGTGTCGCATGCGCCGTGCCCGGGTCCCCATGTCCATCGCTCGATGGTAGCGGCTGGGAACGGGAGGCCTCGTTCAGGAGCGGATGCGCCGCCGGCCGATCACGAGCACGCCGAGCGCGCCGCTCGCGAACAGCAGCAGCACGCCGGGCTCCGGGGTGAACTGGAGGGTCACCCGCGTCAGCTGGCCGCTGATGTCGTTGTTGCCGGGGATGCCGATCGACGTGGTCTGGGTGGCGGTCACGAGCTGGACCATCCCCCCCACCTGGGCCGTCGAGCCGGACATCGCCGCGGGGCCCTGGGCGAAGCCCATGGCCGTGACGTTCTCGAGGCCGCCGAGTGGGGTGCGGTTGCTGACCGTGGCCGTGTTCACGGTCCAGGGCGCGCCGATCACGGTGATCCGGGTGGGCCCCGCGCCGCCGATCGTGAAGGATCCGCCGATGCCGGCTCCGATCGCCATCCCGCTCACGGTCTGGCTGAGCGTCTGGGAGATGGCCGTGGCGCACCCGATGACCTGGCAGAGACGGATCACGCCGGCGCCGGGCAGCGTGTTCTCGGAGAGCATCTGGGTCGGGTTGCCCGCCACGGCCGAGATCGGCGCGAACAGGCCGCCCTGGACCGCCGGGTTGATCTTCACGCCGTCGAGTTGGATCTCGGGAATCAGGATCGAGACGGTCGGGTCGGTGACCGGGACCGTCGTGTTGATCTCCGCGAAGGGGGTGATCAGCTCGAGCGAGTTCAGCGCACCGAGGCTCCCGCCTGGGCCGTTCACGATGGCGACGCCGGTGCCCGTCTGGGTGACTTCGAACCCACCGAAGTTCGAGAAACGGACCCCGTAGGTCCCGGTGTACTCCAGGACGGCGGCGTGACCCGTGGACGCGACCAGCACCCAGATGCCGAGGGTTCCCAACAGGCCCAGGGCTCCCGGGAGCATTCCCCGCATCCTTGTGAGGAAAGCCATGAGAGATTCCTTTGCAGATCCGGCGCGAAGCCGTCGAAGTGTGGAGAGTTTCCCACATCCCGGCGGGTGGGGGAACCGTTCGTTGCGCTGGCGCCGGCACGCCCTCTCCCGGCACCCTTCGGTCGTGGGAAGTCGGTCGGGCGTGGGAGACGGAGCCGGTGTGCGCGAGGTGCCGGGGGCCCCGGGTGCGCTCACGCTCCCGATCGATCGCAGTTGGGATGGCGCGGCGGTACCCGGAGGCACGGGGTTGGTTGCCGCGCTGACGGCCACGCCCGAAGCGATGGTCGTGGTCGCCGAGGGCCCGGTGCACGCCGCAGCGCTCGCGCCGGACGCACCGCCGGGCACACGCGTCGACCGCCTGTGGACCTTCGATGTGGTCGAGTGCTTCTTCCGGGCCAGCGACGGGCGCTACCTCGAGCTGGAGCTCGGCGTTGCGGGGCACTATCTGGCGCTGCGCTTCTCCGGGCCGCGCGAGCTCGACGACGCGCTGGCGCAGCCCCCGATCGAGTGCCGTCTCGAGGTCCGCGAGGGACGCTGGCGACACGAGGCCCGGGTACCGCGGCACTGGTTTCCCGAGCCGATCGATGCCATCGCAGCCTTCGCGATCGAG
This sequence comes from Myxococcota bacterium, assembly GCA_039030075.1. Lineage (NCBI taxonomy): Bacteria > Pseudomonadati > Myxococcota > Myxococcota bacterium. Next base: position 7,424 of record JBCCEW010000028.1, read on the forward strand.
GCGGGCCGGCACTATGCCGCCGATCCGGTGGGCGGCGCGGTGCCGGATTTCCACCGGACCCACGCCTATCGGGCGGCGCGGATTCCGAGCTGGGAGTCGTCCCGGGCGCAGCGCTAGCCGTCCCTCAGCCCGCGTTGGTCTTCCGGCAGCGGGTCCCGAGGTTCTTGAGGTCCTCGCTCAGGTTCTGCAGGGCCGGACTCAGCTGGCGCGGGGGGCCGTCGAGCTTTCCCACCATGGCGCCGGCGGAGACTCCGAGCTTCTCGAACAGGACACGCTCGTCCGCGGGAGCGTTGGCGTCCTGGGCCATCCGCGCTCCCAGGTTCTGCATCTGGGTCCCGGTGTTGCGCAGGGCCTGGGTGGCCTTCGGCTCGAGCGGGAGGTTCCGGTTGCGGAGATGCTTCGCGAGCACGGCGAACTCGCGCGAGCGCTTGAGGATGGCGTCGCATTCGAAGCGGGGCGTATCGCCGGCCGACTGGCAATGCTCCAGCAAGGCTTCGACCGAGGCGGCGAGCTCGTCGAGGCTCTCGAGCTGATCCGAGAGCAGGGGATCGAGCTTCAGCGAGGCGCTGGCGTCGCGCGCTGCGTAGTCCACGGCGCGGGCGAGGCGCTTCACCTCGCGGTTCGTCGCGGGACCCGTCGCCAGGTTCTTGCCGGTGCTCTGGAGCTTCTCCGCGATCTCGGAGACGCGCTCGACCTGCTCCTTCGTCAGGTCGTCTCCTGCCCGGCGGGACTCCCCGGAGATCAGCCGCACCTCGTTGGCGTGGTCGGTCAGATCGCTGCAGATGTCCGCCCGGGCCGACGCGGCCGCCGTGGCGACGACGAGCAGGGCGGCGATCAGGACGGGGCGGGCCGGGGGAGGGAAGGACATCGGGAACCTGGTGGGTGGAGCCGGAGCCGACAGGGCGGCGGGCCCGAGAGCATACCCACGTCCGCCCCCGGATCACCCCGCGGCGTGTTCCCGGGCCAGGGCAGCGAAGCGGTCCTCGGCGGCACTCCGCTCGGTCAGGAAGGCGTGGCCCAGGGCCAGCTGGGCCCGACAGCGGTCGAGGTTCTGGCCCGGACGGTGGACCCGGAAGTACGGATCGCCCTGCCAGTGATCGGTCAGGAAGCGGACGGCGTTCTCCAGCGCCATTCGCGGGCCCGCGACGGCCAGGCTCGCGACCTCCTCGGGGGCGAGTTGGCCACGGGTCCCCGCCACGAATCCCTCGCCGAGGGCCGCGAAGAGCGGCGCATCGACGCCGACCCGGCTGGGATCGGGCTCGTCCTCCGGCGTCGTGCAGGACGCGGTGCGAACCAGGTCTCCGAAGTCGTAGAGCGCCCGCCCGGGCATCACCGTGTCGAGGTCGACGACACAAAGCGCCTCGCCGGTCGCGTCGTCGAAGAGCAGGTTGTTGAACTTGCAGTCGTTGTGGACCGGGCGGAGGGGCAACGCCGACTCCCAGCGGGCGGGGAAGGCTTCGGCCAGGCGGCGACACGCGTCGGCCTCCTCCCGGGCGGCTTTGGGGGCCAGCTCGCGCTCGGTGGCGTCGAGGGTGGCGAGGCGTGCACCCAGGTCGTGAAAGTGCGGGATCGTTTCCTCGAGCTGGCTGGCGTCGAGGTCCGACAGATCGGCCAGGAAGCCGCCGAACGCGCGACCGGCGGCGCGCGCTTGATCCGGGTGGGCCGGTGCGTCGGACGCGTGGCTGGCCGCGATGAAGGGGAACGCACGCCACCAACGCCCTGCGGCGTCCTGCAGGTGGGTGCGTCCGTCCGGCGCTTCGATCAGACGCAGGCAGCGTCGCTCGGGTTGGTCGAGCGCCCGACGTGTCAGGCTTGCCGCGAGCGCGCGGGTGACGCGTTCGAGGTTCGTGGCCAGCCGTTCGGCGGCCGGGAAGACGGCGGTGTTGATGCGCTGGAACACCAGGTCGCCGCGCGCGGTGTCCGCGAGGCGCACCCGATAGGTGTCGTGGATGTGTCCCGAACCCAGTGCTTCGATCGACACGAGGCGTGCGTCGGGAACGAGCGCGACTAGCACCTCGCCCAGTGAGGTTCGGGCCGGCGGCCCCGCTTCCGGGGTGGTGTCGCTCGGCGTCAACGCGTCGCGGCCGGATCGGGGAGCAGGGCCGCGAGGGAGGCGAGGGCGGGACCCGGGTCCGGCTCGACGAGGATGCCGCGTACCCCGACGCCTTCGGCCGCCTGGATGTTTCCGGGATAGTCGTCGAGGAACACGGCGTGGCCGGCTTCGACGCCGAGCTGCTCCAACGCGAGATGAAAGATCATGGGGTCGGGCTTGCGAACGCCGACCTCGCTCGAGTCGACGACGACGTCGAAGAGGTCGCCGACCGGCAGGCTGGCCTCCCAGCTCGCCCGGAACTCCACCACGTTGTTGGTGACGAGCGCCGTCTTGCAGCCGGCCCGTCGAGTCGCTTCCACGCTCGCGACGACGTCCTTTCGGACGCCTTCGCCGCCGGCGAGGCGCGCCAGGATCTGCAGCGGATCGAACTCCAGACCATCCGCGGCCGCTCGCGCCATGATCGCGTTTCGCGCGTCTCCGAGCCCGATCTCGCCGCGTTCGAGGCGGTGCCAGGGATGGTCCGTGTCGCGGTCGTAGGGGCCGAACACGTGGTCGAGCACACGGTCCGGGGCCGCGCCGAGTTCGGCGGCGGCTTCGACGAAGATGTGGAACGGCGAGGCGGTGAAGACCCCGCCGAAGTCGAAGAGTACGGCGCGAATGGGCTGCATGGAGCCGAACCCTATCACCGCATGGGATGGGCACCATCCCGGGCGGGCAACTGCTGGCGGATCGCGCTGGCGAGGGCCAGCCCGAGGCGGCGACCGGAAGGGGTCGGGACGCCGAGCCGGGGACCCGCGCTGCGAAACCGCAGCTTCGCTTCCAGGTGGAACGCGGCCATGCCCCGCTCGGCGGCGGCTTCGAGGGATCGGGTGCGCAGGGCGGGGTAGCGGAGCTGGGTGGGGGCGGCGCGCTGGTCCGCGTCGAGGATCCAGCCGTGGCGCACGCCGGGCTCGGACTGTGCGGCGAGGTGGAACCCCGGGCCCAGCGCCTCTGCCAGGCGTTGGCCGAACCCCAGCGGGTCGCTCCGCCGGTTCGCTCCCGCCGAGAGTTCGAGTTCGTGGGGAGCGTGGCTGCCGGCCCCGTGGCATTCGACGAGGAGCGCGGCGGGTTGATGCCACAGGGCCTGGCAATAGACGCTCCGCGGGTCCTTGTTGGGGTCGTGGTCGCGCGCCTGGGACGCGACGGCCAGCCGTGCCTGGACGCCGGCGGCGAGCAGGGCCTCGAGGCAGACCAGGGCGTAGAGCACCGCATTCTCGTCGGCGATGCGCGATCCCTCCGGGCGCTCGAGGGCGATCCGCTCGACGCCGATCGGCGCGTGATGGGGCACCCCGAGCCAGACCTCCGGGTCGCCCGGCGGCCCGATCAGCACGAGCTGGTTCTCGTCGGCCAGCGCGCGCTCGAGCTCGGGCGCCAGCGCGTGGTCTTGCCAGAGCGGGCCGGCGAAGGTCGTGGTGTCCAGGAATCGCTCCGTGTCTGCCCTCGGGCGGAGGAAGAGCCTACCCTGCCGTCGGCGTCGCGCGATGCGCCGCCCACACGAAGGAGACGCGAGATGGGACGACTGGCAGGACGCATCGCCGTGATTACCGGAGCGGCATCGGGGATCGGAGCGGCTTGCGCCGAGCGCTTCGCGAGCGAGGGCGCCGTGATCGCCGGGCTCGACGTGCAGAAGCCGGTGGATGCGGCCGCGTGGGAGCGCGTGGTCGCACAAGCTGCGGATTCCCAGTTCGAAGACGGGCTCGACGTGCGTGACGAGTCCTCGGTGGCCGCCGCCATCGGGCGCGTCCGCGAGCGCCAGGGTCGGATCGACATCCTCGTGAACGCGGCGGGGGTAGGGGGCGGTGGCCCGGCCCACGCCCTCGACGCGGAAGAGTGGGACCGCGTCGTCGACATCAACCTCAAGGGCTCCTTCCTCGTCGCGAAGTACGTGCTGCAGGCGATGATCGAGCAGCGCGCGGGCAGCATCGTTCACCTGGCGAGCGTCGAAGGGCTCGAGGGGATGAGCGGTTCCTTGCCCTACAACGCCTCGAAGGGCGGCGTGGTGCTGATGACCAAGAACATGGCCCTCGACTACGCCGAGTTCGGCGTGCGGGTGAACTGCCTGTGCCCGGGGCTGATCGAGACACCGCTCACGGCGCTGCTCGGTCAAGAAGCGCTCGGCGACGTCAAGCAGCAGATGCAGGACTGGCATGCGCTCGGCCGATTCGGGAAGCCCGAAGAAGTGGCCTCGTGCGCGCTCTTCCTCGCTTCGGACGACGCGTCCTTCGTCACCGGCCACGCGCTCACCGTCGACGGCGGTTGGACGGCGGGGCGTCGGCTCCGCACCCAGACGATCGAGGATCTCGAGCAGGGGTGGTCCTAGCGCGTTCCATTTCCAACAGGAGCGTTGGAAGTGAAACTCCGATTCCTGCGCTACACGCCCGCGGAGCACGTGTCCCACGGCTGGCCGCCGCGGGCGGACCGCGTGCTCTGGGTGTGGATCGCGGCTGCGATCGCCGTGCCGGTGCTGAGCTGGGCGATGGGGCGGGTGGTCTGGATCCGCTTCGGCGGGGATTCCTTCTACACGCCGACGAATCCACTGGTGTGGACGGCGCTGCCCCTGGTCCTCGCGGCGTTCCTGGCGCTGCGCTGGGGGGTCGCGTTCCGCCTGGCGTTCTGGGCGCTGATGGCGACGGGGCTCGTGTTGATGGGCAGTTGGCTGCAGGCGCCGACTGCGCTGGCCCACGTGGGCTTCACCGGTACCGGGCTCGACGACGAGACCTACCTGCGGGTCGCGACGGACTACGCGCTGGCATTCCTGGCCGGCGGGATCGATGTCGGCATCGCCGCCTACCTGCTTCGTTACGGACTGAGCGAGGCGGCCGCGCGCGGTCGCTGAGGCGCGTACGCGCTAGGTGACGCTCTCGCCGCGGGCCATCAAGAGCTTTCCGGAACGCACCAGCTCCACCAGCGAGAACGGACGCAAGAGCTCGATCAGTGCGTCGAGCTTCTCGCTCGAGCCGTGAGCCTGCAGGATCAGCGCCTCGCGGCCGAAGTCGACCACGCGCGCCTTGTAGTGTTCGGCGATCTGCAGGATCTGGGTGCGGTCTTCGAGGCTGCAGTCGAGCTTGATCAATGCGATCTCGACCGAGTAGGTCTGGTCGGCGGTGTGGTCGATGGCATGGACCACGTCCACGAGCTTCGCGAGCTGCTTCACGACCTGGCCGAGATCTTCGGCGCGGCCGGTGCAGGTGATCGTCATGCGCGAGAAGCGGCCCTCGACGCCGGGGCTGACCACCAGGCTCTCGATGTTGAAGCCGCGCCGCGAGAACACCAGCGCCACGCGCACGAGGACGCCGGGCTGATTGTTCACGAACACGGAGATGGCGTGGGTATCGACGTCGCTCTGGGGCAGGGCGGGTGCAGCGCTCATCGTGTCTCCTGAGTGTCTGCGAAGAGAAGAGGGCGGGGTCGGCTCAGGTGCTGCCGGTGGGCTTCTCGAGCTTCTCCTTCGGAGGCTCGATGATCATGTCCTTCACCGCGGCGCCGGCCGGGATCATCGGGAAGACGTTGTCTTCCTTCACGACTTCGGCGACGACGACGCAGGGGCCGTCCTCGTAATCGTGGGCCTCCTGCAGGATGCGGTCGACGTCCCCGGCGCGCTTGATGCGGAACGCCTTCACGTCGTAGGCCTCGGCGAGCTTCACGAAATCCGGATTGCCGACGAGGTCCGCGCCGGACAGCCGGTTCTCGTAGAAGAGCTCCTGCCACTGGCGGATCATGCCCAGGTAGTTGTTGTTCACCACCAGACACTTCGCCGCGATCTTGTGGATCTGGGCAGTCGCGAGCTCGCAGAGCGTCATCTGGAAGCCGCCGTCGCCGACCACGGCCCAGACCTTCTGGTCCGGGTTCGCGAACTTCGCGCCGATCGCCGCAGGCCAGCCGAAGCCCATCGTCCCGGCGCCGCCGCTGCTGATCCACTGACGTCCGTTGCGGGTCAGGCAGAACTGGGCGGCCCACATCTGATGTTGGCCGACGTCGGTGGTGATGATCGCGTCGCCGCCGCTGATGTGGTTCAGCCGGTCGAGCACGTGCTGGGCACGCAGTCCGCCCTTCTTCGGGTATTTGAGCGGGTACTGCTTGCGCCAGCGCTCGCACTGGGCGAGCCAGGTCTGGGTGTCGGCCATCTCGACCAGCGGAATCAGGTCTTCCACCACGAGTCGCGCGTCGCCGAGCACCGACACATCCGGCTTCACGATCTTGTCGAACTCCGCGGGGTCGATGTCGATGTGGAGCTTGACCGCGTCGGGACAGAACTCTTCGAGCTTCCCCGTGATGCGGTCGTCCCAGCGGGCGCCGATCGCCATGATCAAGTCACAGTCGGCGACGGCCTTGTTCGCGTACGCCGTCCCGTGCATGCCCAGCATGCCCAGGTGCAGCGGGTGGGTTTCGTCGACGGCCCCCTTGCCGAGCAGCGTATTGACCACCGGGGCGCGCAGCTTCTCGGCGAGGCTCGTGATCGCCTTGCCAGCGCCCGCGATCACCGCGCCGTGTCCCACGTAGAGCAGTGGCTTCTTGCTCGCTGACAGATGGCGCGCCATCTCGGCGATCGCGTCGGTATCGCCGCGCGCGGGGATGCTGTAGCCCGGCAGGTCGAGTTCGTCGGTGAACGGGGCGTCGCAGGGGCCCTGGCCGATGTCCTTCGGCACGTCGATCAGCACCGGCCCGGGCCGGCCCGTGGTCGCGACGTGGAAGGCCTCCCGGACGATCCGCGGGATCTCGGCCGCTTCCTTCACGAGGTAGGAGTGCTTGACCACCGGGTAGGTGATGCCGGTGACGTCGGCTTCCTGGAAGGCATCCTTGCCGAGCATGGGCGAGATGGTCTGGCCGCTGATCACGATCATCGGCGCCGAGTCCATCAGCGCGGTCAGCAGGCCAGTCACCGTGTTCGTCGCGCCCGGTCCCGAGGTCACGAGCACCACGCCGGGCTTGCCCGTGGAGCGGGCGTAGCCGTCGGCCATGTGGGTGGCGCCCTGTTCGTGGCGGACGAGGACCAGCTCGATCTTCGAGTCGGCGAGCGCATCGAACATGGGCAGGGCAGCACCGCCCGAGAGCCCGAAGATGTACTCGACACCTTCTCGCTCGAGGCATTGGATGAGCTTTTCGCCGCCGGTCGTCATCTTCTGGTCCATCGTGGTTCTCGAGAATCGAAGTTGGCCGTTTCAGGCCAGGGAATGGGTGCAGAGTCTCTGGAGGAGAGTCGGGTTTGGCGTTCGGGACGCCGTTTCCCTCTCCACTCGGGTCACTGAGCGCCAGAGTGTAGATGGAAAACGCCCTCGCGCACGCGAAAATCGCGTGGCGAGGGCGCTTCGAGTGTCCATTCGTAGGAATCGGGTCCGATTCCGTCGTTTTTCCCTGGGGGAACTACGAATCTGGGCCGATGCGTCCCTCCGATCGCCGAGCGCTGACGTCTAGAGCAACGTCTCGGCCAGCAGCTGCTGGGTGGCGGCGTTCGTGCCCGCCACCAGCATCGAGCCTACGTGGCCCTTCTTGCCGGCTTCCTTCCAGGCCGAAAGACGGTCGCGGACCCGATCGGGCGGGCCGACCAGGGCGATCTCGTCCACCAGTGCGTCCGGGACGGCGGCCATGGCCTCGGCCTTGGAGCCGGCCAGGTAGAGGTCCTGGATCTTCTCGGCGGCTTCCTCGTAGCCGAGCCGCTTCGTGTAGTCGTTGTAGAAGTTCTTGCCCTTCGCGCCCATGCCGCCCACGTAGAGCGCGAGCATGCCCTTCACGGGCATCCGGCAAGCCTCGAGATCATCGCCCACCACCGCGGTGACGAAGGGCGCGATGTCGAAGTCCGCGAGGGACTTGCCACCGCCGGCCTTCGCGAAGCCCTCGGCGAACGACTTCTCGAAGAGGTCGAATCGGTCCGGGTTCATCCAGACCGGGATCACGCCGTCCGCCACTTCCGCCGCGCAGCGCAGGCCGTTCGGCGAGATCGAGGCGGTGTAGATCGAGAGGTCCGGGTCCGGGTGGACGATCGCCTTGAGCGGCTTGCCGAGACCGGTGGCACCCGGTCCCTGGTAGGGCAGCTGGTAGTGCTCGCCGTCGTGCTCGACCGGCGCCTCGCGGGCCACGATCTTGCGGATGATCGAGACGTACTCGCGGGTTCGCGTCAGGGGCTTGCCGTAGGGCACGCCGTGCCAGCCCTCGACGACCTGGGGGCCCGAGGGTCCGAGTCCCAGCAGGAAGCGACCGCCGGAGAGTTGGGAGAGGGTGATCGCGGTTCCCGCGGTGCAGGCCGGGGAGCGCGCGGGCATCTGCATGATCGCCGTGCCCACCTTGATCTTCGTGGTCTGGGCCAGGACCCACGCCGCGGTGCTCACCGCGTCCGAGCCGTAGGCCTCGGCCGTCCAGACCGAGTCGAAACCGAGGGATTCGGCAGAGCGGATCGGGTCCAGGTCGATGGACACCCGCTTGCCGGAATAGCCGAGCAGAACGCCGAGCTTCATGGGGGAACTCCTTTGGGGGGTGGGAGCCCGAGGGCTCAGGGGAAACGCGCGCCGATCCACTCGGCCACGCGCGCGAGCGCCTCGGGGCGATGGCCTTCGAGGTAGTGCGGGGCACCGCGCATCAGAACGTATGTCACGTCGTCCGCACCCGCTGCCGCGCGGATCTCCTCGGCCTGACAGAGCCGGATCTCGGTGTCCGCCGTGGGGTGGACGAGCAGGGTGGGCACCTTCACCGAGGGCAGGGTGTCGGCGAGGCGCGCCTTCGAGGAGAGGCCGGACCAGGTCGAGAGCCAGCCGCGAGGGGTCATGGTGCGCGCCAGCCCGCCGCGGCCGTAGTTGGCGTCGAGCGGATCGGGGAAGGCGAAGAGCGAGCCCAACGGTCGGTCGTCGGGGTCGATGGTCGGGTCGAGGTAGGCCGGGTCTGCGAGGGTGCGGTAGATCGTGAGCACCTCTCCGGCGACGGCGCGTTGTCGCCAGTGACGCCAACCCGCCGGGTCCTGCTCGGCGTCGAAGCCCTTCAGCGTCTTTCGCGCGTCGCGCGCCGCTTCGATCGAGCGCTGGGCCTTCGCGTCGATGCGCGCCACCCGCGCCCGCTGGGCCGCGCGATAGCCGTCGAGCCAGGCCCGGTCGTAGTGACTCGGCTCGGGCCAGGGCCGCCAGCCGTTGTCCGGGTTGTACATGTCGAGTTCGGGGACCACGGCGTGGGGATCCGACTCGTCAGCGACCGATGGGTCGATCACCTGCAGCATGAACACCCCTTCGCCGGGGTGCGCGGCCATCCCGATCCAGGCGTCTCCGCAGCCGGTCTCCTGTTGGGCCAATGCCATGAGTGAGCCGCCGCCGCTGTTCCCGAGCAGCAAGACGGCTTCGGCGCCGCGCCGACGCATCTCGGCCGCCGCGGTCTCGACGTCGCGGACCAGCGCTTCGTGGAGACAGTCGGTGTCGTTGTTGAGGTAGCGGGTGGCGAAGCCGAAGACCGCGTAGCCGGCCGCCGCGAGGAGGGGGCAGGCGTAGTGCACCGAGAAGTCGCCGCGGGGGTGACTGAGGATGACCGCCGTCTTCCAGGGCTCGCCGGCAGGAGGCGTCCACAGCACGCCGCGCACGAGCGCACCGTCGGCGGTGACCAGGCGGATCGGTTCCCGGCCGAGGGTCACGCCCGGATCGTCCTCGGGCAGCGGCCAATAGCCCAGACCGAGGGGACGCTGCGATCCGAGTGCGTGGGGCATGGGGACGGGCCTCGTGCTGGGGCGCGCAGTATACGGGGCGAAGCTCCGCTAGCGGCGGAAGTGGGCCACGGTCTCGACGTGTTCGGTGAAGGGAAGGAGCGGGTACGCCCAGAGACCCGTGAGGCGCAGCGACGACGTTGCGAGGAGCTGGGTGGCCTGTGCCAGGAACGCGTCGAGTCCGCAGCTCACCCAGGCGACTTCCTGCACCGGGCTGACTGCGAGCGCCGAGAGGAAGGCGGGATGGACGCCTTTGCGCGGCGGGTCGAGCACCACGACCTCGGCTTCGGCGAGCAGGTCGGTGCAATCCTCGGCGGCGCGGGTGGAGGCCTCGGCCCGCGTTCGTTCGGCGGCAGAGCGTCGCGCGAGGGCGTGCTGCAGACCGATCGCGCCGGCCGGGTTCAGTTCGACGAAGTGGACCGAGGCCGCGGCGCCGAGCAGCGCGAGCCCGAGGGCGCCCGTCCCGGCGAAGAACTCGACGATCCGGCGTCCGGGTGTCACGCAAGCGCGGACGCGACGGGCGATCGCGTCCGCGACTTCGGGTTGGCTCTGTCCGAAGGCAGCGGGCGGGTACGCGACGTCGCCATCGGCCACCCGCTCCCACAGCAGTGCGTCACCGGCGAGGTGTTGCCAGTGGGGTCCGAGGATCGTGTTCGTGCGCTCGGGATTGCCGTTCCAGAACAGCCCCAGCAGTGCGTCACCGAGCTGCTGTGCGAGAGCCGGGGCCATCGCGGCGACCGGGCCCGGCTCGCGGGCGTTCTCGACCAGCACGATCTGGGCGCGCCCGCTCTCGGACGCGACCGCGACCTGGACCGCCCGCAGACTCCCGCGGTGGGGTGCGTCGGCGTAGCTCGTGACGCCGGCAGCGGCCTCTTTCACTGCGGCGGCGACCCGGTTGATGGTCGGGTGATGCACGGCGCAGCGGGGGATGTCGACGATCCGGTGGCTGCCGGCCTGGAACAGACCGACTTTCGGCACGCGGGTGCGCCCGCGGACCATCAGGCGGGCCCGATGGCGACTGCCCAGCCCGCGCGCGGTCTCGAAGGCGGGCTCCGGGCCCCCATGCGCGGCGCTCCACGCCCGCAGGGCTTCCCGGGCGCGGGGCGGCACGGCCGCGTCGCCGAAGCGGGGGCAGCCCGGACAGGGAGGTCGATGCGGGCAGTCGGCGGCCATCATCGGAGCGGACCGTAGCCCCGGAAACCGAGGTGCGAGCGCGGATTCCCCGTGCCGCCAGGCGCGCCGCCCGTAGACTCGGCACATGCCGTGGTCGCGACGGATCGTGTGCGCTGGCTCGAAGGCTGGGTTCGCCCTGAGCCTGGGGACGACGCTGCTTCTCGCGATGCCGATCGCCGCCGCCGAGATCCTGGTGCGGCTACGCGCCGAGGGTCCCGCCGCGGTGACCGCCTGTGCGGAACACCAGCAACGCATGGGCCGGCCGATGGCGCAGATCCTCGAGGACGGCTCCGAGAGCCTCGACCGGCTGCATGCCGAGCTGGGTGTGCGCCGGGTGCGCGCCGTGTTTCGCCGCTCGGATGGCCGATCCTTCCAGGTTCAACGCGCAGCGCTGCGGGCGCGGGCCACGCGGCCGCGCGCGCGGCTGCCCGGGCGCGCGCGACTTCCCGATCCGCCGGATCTTGCCCACGTCTACCGGGTCGCGCTTCCGCCCGGTGCGAACCCGGCAGAGGCCGCCCGCCGCTACGCGGCGGACTCCCATGTCGTCTGGGCCCAGCCCAACTTCGAGGGACGCATCGATTTCGTGGCGGACGATCCCTTCCTCGCGAGCTCCGGCGCGTGGGGCCAGGACCATGCCGATCTCTGGGGACTCGACCGCATCCGCGCGCCCGAAGCCTGGACCCGCACGCGCGGGGAGGGCGTGCTGGTGGCCGTGGTCGACACGGGCCTCGACACCGAACACCCGGATCTCGTCGCGAACGTCTGGGTGAACCCCGGCGAGGACCTCGATGGCAGTGGTCGCATCGAGCCCGACGAGCGCAACGGCGTTGACGACGACGGGAACGGTTTCGTCGACGACTTCCATGGCTTCGACTTCGCGAACTCGATCGATGCGAACGACGACGGCGACTTCGACGACCCGGAAGACGTCTCCGACGCCGACCCCTTCGACGACTGGGGGCACGGCACCCACGTGGCCGGGACGGTGGCGGCCGTTGGCGGCAACGGCGTCGGTGTCGCGGGCGTGGCGCCCCGCGCGACAGTGATGGGCGTCAAGGTCTTCCCCGAGAACGAGGGCGCGCCGGTCGAGGTGCTGGCCCGGGGCGTCGCGTATGCCCTGTGGAACGGCGCCCGCGTCGTGAACAACAGCTGGTCCTGTGGTCAGCGCTGTCCCGAGAACCCGGTGATCGAGGAGGTCGTCGCGCTGGCCGAATCCCTGGGCGCGGTGATCGTGACCTCGGCCGGCAATCGCAGCGACGACGTCCTGTTCTACAGCCCCGAGAACCGACGCGAGACGATCGCGGTGGGGGCGTCGGGGCTCCAGGACGAAACCACCGCGTTCAGCAGCCGCGGCCTGTTGATGGACCTGCTCGCGCCCGGCGGCGCCGATCCGCTGGGTCCCGGCTTCTTCGCGCAGCGCGCGATCCTCTCGACGCGTTCATCGGGTGCCAACGACAACGCGGATGGCGCCGGGGCCTTCACGGTCGCCGGGGAGTACCTGCGCTGGGTCGGCACCTCGATGTCGGCGCCCCATGTGGCCGGTACGGTGGCGCTCCTGCTCGCCGACCGCCCCGCGCTCACGCCCGAGGAGGTGCGCGGGATCCTGCGCGCCTCGGCGCGCGACGTCGGGGCGCCTGGACACGACGCCGAGAGCGGAGCCGGCGTGCTGGACGCCGCGGTCGCCCTCGAGACGGATCCGCCGGCCGCCGGCGCGCGCTTCACGTACCCGCTGCCGGGCGCCGTGGTCGTCTTGCGTGGCGACACGCTGGCCCTCGAAGGCGAGGTGTTCGGCGATGACGTGTTTCGGGAGCTCGCGGTCGGTCGGGGGCTCGTGCCGTCGGGATTCGAGGTGGTGGGCTTGCGCGCGGGCGGGCGCGCGACCGACGGCGTGCTCGCCGAGTGGCCGGTCGGCACCTACGCGCCGGGATCGGTGCTGTTCCGCCTGACGGTTCGAGGCAGCGACGGGCGCGAGGTCGTCGAATACCTGCCGTTTGCGTTGGAGCACCAGGAGCCGGTGCGCTTGTCCTCTCCCGGCCAGAACGCCGAGGCGCCCGACCTATCGGGAGCGTGGGTGGCCTGGCAGTCGCGCCGCAATCTCGAAGAGGCGCCCGACGAAGATCTCGGGAGCGAGATCTTCGTGACGGCCTGGGGTCCGAGGAACGCGCTCCACGAGTGGCGAGCCGTCTCCGGGCCGGGGGATCAGAACGAAGTACGACTCGCCGGTCGGCGCCTCGCCTGGTTCGACGACCGGGCCGCCACCAACGAAGTACACACCTGCCGCATCCGCCGGATCGGCGGGGCCTGTGATGCGCAGGCGGTGGCGGCGGGCGAGGCCGGTCGTCAGCGGTTGACCCTCTCGCGCCGCTTCCTGGTCTGGACGGCGCAGGTCGGCGGCCTGCAGCGACTGCTCGGCTGTCAGTTCACGGCCCGCGGCTGCGCGGCCTGGCCGATGCCCGACACCGCAGGGCGACAGACCGACCCGGTGCTGTCGCGGCGCGATCTGCTGTGGACCGACTGGAGCGGGGGCTTCCCGGCTACGCTGCGCTGTCGGCTGACCGGCAACGGGTGTGCCCAGCCGGAGCCAGTGCCCGCCGAGATCCCGGCGCAAGAGACGGACCTCGCGGGTTCGCTCGTGGCCTGGCGTGACTTCGCCGACCGCCTCGTCGCGTGTCACCGGGAGGCCGACGGTCGCTGTGAGCCCGCGGTGGTGGCGACCGGCGGAATCGGGCGTCCCCGCATCTCCGGCCGCCGGATCACGTGGAGCGGGGTCCAGGACGGCAACCGCGACGTCTACGTCTGTGAATACGACCGCGACACGCGTGAGTGTCCCGTCCAGCGCCTGACCGGGGCGGCCGGGGATCAGGACGCGCCGGACGTCTCGGGAGCCCGGGTCGTCTGGGAGGACGATCGCGCCGGCGGCCGGGCGATCTTCGGAGCCCGGCTCCCGGAAGTCCTGCCGCTCCCGCCGCGCACGGTCCGCACGGGCCGACTCCTCTGGCTGCGAGTTCGCGCGCACGGCCCCGAACGCGCGGCGCTCACCCTTCACGGCCGCTTCGCCGATGGCTCGCCCCTGTCGTCGCGGGGGATTCGGTTGCGCGATCGCGGCGACGGACGAGGCTGGCTCGCCTGGCGACCCGGTCCCGGCGATGTCGGTGCGCACCACATCGTGGTCGAGGCGCGCACGGCGGGCGGTCTCTTCAGCCGACGCACCTGGGTGGTGCAGGTCGAGCCCGGTCGGGCGTGGAAGCCCGGGAGGGTCAGTCGGCCTCGAGGATCTCGGTGACGAGGTAGCCGTCGCCTTCGTCGTCGTCGACGATCGGCAGCTCGTCCATCATCTCGTTCAGGTAGCGCGAGGCTTCGGCGTCGAGCTGGTGGAAGCGCAGCACCATCCCCTTCTCGCCGTCGTCCCGATGGACGCGGGCTCGCACGACGAGCGGGACTTCCCGGTTGCCCACGTGCACGGCGAGCTGCAGGTCGCTGCCCAGGCACAGCATGGGGGTCGGGTTGACGCGCATGCCGCCCACCGAGATATCGCGCCCCATGAGCACCTTGCTGGCTTCGTCACCCAGGGCGATCACGCGGCGTTCCATCGCGTGTCGCGCGCTCTCGCGGCGTTCACTGTCGGCATTCTCGTCCGCGTCGGCATCCGACAGGGGAGCGCCGGCCACGGCGTTCGGGGCGACCGCGAAAGCGTCCTTCGTGCCCTCGTACAACGCAGGGCCACTGGCGTGGGCTTCGATCGTCTTGCGCAGCTTCTGGTGGAGCCGCGTGCTCATGCCTTCGAAGCGCGCGGTGACGATCAGGGTGCCCGGCAGATTCTCCGAGGCGGTGCACTGCAGCACGCGGCCCTTCGCCGAGAAGGCTTTCTCGCCGGAGATCGCGGCGGGGATCTGCAGCGCGATCTTCTGGTCGCGCTTCACGGGCTGGTGGGTCAGCAGCCGGAAGCCGCCGAGCGAGAGGTCGGCGAGCAGGGCGGGGCGCTGGCGCCAGCCCGCCCGGTAGCGCACGTGGGCGCCGATGCTGACGCGCACGTTGCGTCGCTTCTCGGGACCGCGATAGAGAGCGTGGAGCACGAGCGCGCGCAGCGCCGAGCGATGGACCGGGCGGCGCACCATCAGCCGGATTCCGGCGCGGCGCAGCGTGTTGCGAAGCGTCTTCGACTCCTGGTCGAGGACGGCGATCTGGGCCGGCTGGATGTCCGAGGGATGCAGGTGGAGACTGAGCATCCGCTTCGGTGTCGCGATGACCAGCGACCACTGGGTCTCGCGGTCCTCGAGGGACGGTTCGCCGCAGCGGTCGGTGAACGGTGTGCCGAGCGATTCGAAGAGCGGACAGAGATCCGCCAGTTCGCCGTCGTGGACGATCAGGGTCTTCGGAGCCGAGAGTTCTTGGGTCATCAGCGAGGCTCGACGTGCACAGCGTCTCTTGCATCGGCCGGCGGGGGCGGGCCCTTGAAGGGGCACGCGCGCCAGGGGGCCCAGACTCCACCCCGCCGTGCGCGCGGCGCGAAAATTGCCACGGCGGCGGAGCGGGTTGCCGCTTCCTGAAGGGGCGCCCATGTCCGTGTCGTCGGATGGGCGCCTGGGCGACGGCGCGACCCGGGTCGCGGCGCCTAGGAGCCGCTGGAGAACGCGAGGATCAGCCGGTCGGCGATCGCATCGGCGAGGACGCGTCGCCCGGTGGGCGTCAGATGGCAATGGTCCGTGTAGGTGATCTCGGGGGTCTCGCGGTAGACGTCCGTGGCGTCGAGCCACGCGAAGACCGGAGCGCGTTCGCTGGACAGCGCCGTCAGGGTTTCCCGGAACACAGCGAACGTTTCCGCGTAGTACGCGTTGCGACCGGGCATCTTGCGGTCGTGAGCGACCACGATCTGCTCCTCGAAGGGGGCGAGGGGCTTCGTGTCCGGCAGGATCACCATGGGCTGGAGGACGGTCAGGACCCGCGCCTGCTCGGCTTCCGCGGCGTCCGAGAGGTAGCGGAGGGAAGCGGCCAGGGAGTCGGCGATCGCGGTCGGCGCAGGAGCGTCGTAGGCCTCGAGGGGTTTTGGTCGCAGGCGCTCGAAGGCCTTCACGACGCGCAGGTCACCGACCCCCGACCAGAACCAGTGGCGCAGTGCCTGGCGCAGGGTGGGCTGGGCCGCGAGGTAGGCGGCTTCGGTGGCGCGGAAGCGCATCGGAACGCCGGCGCGGCTGTTGATGATCGCCGAGGCGACGTCGTTGGTGCCGTCCAGAGTGACGACCCAGTCGGCGCCGAGCGTGCGACGCTCGAGTGCGTAGGCGAGTGCCTCCTGCCAGGACACATAGGCGGGCACGCCGCCGTTCAGCACCTCGAATCGCTGCCCGGCGAGCGCCGGGTCGGACGCGGCGCGCTGCTCGAGGGCCGCTTCGAGGTAGCTCGAGATCGTGTCGTCGTTCGAGTTCGCCGTGTAGCCCCACGCCACCGAGCCCCCGAGGAACAGGATGCGCGTCGTGCCGGGTGCAGGGGTGGTGCTGATGGGCCCTTCCCGCAGACCCAGCGCGTTCGTCTGGACCCGCTCGCGCTGGATCTCGGGCTGCACGCGGTAGGTCAGGAAGGGGTCGGGGAGGGTCGGGATGTGACGGTCGTCTTCATTGATGGCGGCCTCGACCTCGGCCGGCATCTGCGGCTTGTAGTTGCGCTTCTCGATCGAGAGGGCGATCGCCGCCAGGCCCTCGACGATTCCGAAGGGGATCAGGATGCCCAGGACCACCGCCACACTGCGGAAGATCCATTCGCGTCTCGAAGCCCGGGAAGACGTTTCCACGTGTTCTCTCTGGGGGCGCGGGGAGCGGTGATCGGCCCGCGGCGAGCGAGATAGCACAGAACGGGCGTCGGCCGGGGCGAACGGTTAGGTTCCTCGCCCATCCCCCGAGCGCCGCCCCCGACACGCGGTTGCGGCGCTGTGGGACCCCATCGAAGCTTCCCAGCGGAGGGTTTCTCGTGGCGCAGAACAACAACGCCGGCGCGACCGTGATCGGCGCCCTGATCATCGGTGCGGCGATCGTCGCCGCCGCGCTGTTGATCCAGGGCTCGGTCCAGAACGCGGCCGACGAGGTGGCCTCGCTCAAGGAAACCTTCGGTCAGATCGCCGCGCCCACGCGCCCCGAGCCGCGCCGCGCCGATCGCCCCGGTCGCCCGGATCCGAGTCGTCGCTACGCGGTGAACACGAAGGGATCTCCCGCGAAGGGCGACGCCAAGGCCCTGAAGGTGATCGAGTTCAGCGACTTCCAGTGCCCGTTCTGCAACCGGGTGATGCCCACCCTGCGCCAGGTCGAACAGACCTACGGCGACAAGGTCCAGATCGTCTTCAAGCACCTGCCGCTCAGCATCCACCCGAAGGCGCCCGCGGCCCACGCGGCCGCGGAGGCGGCCCACAAGCAGGGCAAGTTCTGGGAGATGCACGACAAGATCTTCTCGGACCAGCGCGGCATGAGCGAAGCGAAGTACCTCGCGTACGCAGCGGAGATCGGGCTCGACGTCGATCAGTTCAAGAAGGACCTTCAGGATCCTGGGGTAAGAGCCCGTGTCGAAGCGGATACTGCCGAGGCCGCCCGCCTGGGCGTGTCCGGGACGCCGGCCTTCTTCATCAACGGCCGGTTCCTGTCGGGCGCTCAGCCCTTCGCGGCCTTCAAGGCGTTGATCGACGAGGAGCTCGGCAAGGGCTGAGGCGCCTCTGCGGAGGGGTCGTCGCTAGCGTCCGCGGCGCGGGTGGACCGACGTGCACGCCACCCATTCCTCGCGCACGATCAGCGCGCTGTCGCGGAGCGCGACCCTGCACTGCTTCTGGTCCGGGCTGACCTCGACGAGCAGGCCCTCGCCCGACCAGTAGTCGCCGGCGAACGAGTCGACGAACACCGGGGTCCCCCGGGTCGGCATCAGGCAGGCCGAGGTGCCCAGCGTGGTGGCGAGGAGGCCGCAGAGCAGTGTGGAGCGCCAGCGCATGCCCTCCGCATCGGTCGGGCGCGCCCGCGGGTTGACCGACCGGGGTCCGGACCCGGCTGGCCGAATTCGTGGGAACACCGTCATTGATGCCAGGCGACCCGCGTGCCAGCCTGAGCGCATGGGACGAAACGGAACGACCTCGGTCGACTTCGCAGGGACCGCTCGGGGGTCTGGGGCGACGTCCCGAGGCCGGGCGCCGACCTCCGCCCGCCCGCGGCGCATCGCGATGCTCGCCTTCCCGGACGTGCAGATCCTCGACGTCACCGGGCCCCTCGAAGTGTTCGCGATGGCGAGCCGGCTGCTCGCCCAGGCGGGTCACCGCGATCCGGGCTACGCGCTCGAGGTGGTCGCCCGCGAGGCGGGACCGCTGCGCACCTCGGGCGGCGTCATGCTGGTGGCCGAACGCCGGCTGGGGCAGGTCCGCGGGCCGCTCGACACGCTGATCGTGGCGGGAGGCCTCGGGGTGCGGGAGGTCTTGCAGCAGCCGGACACGCTCGCCTGGGTGCGACGCAGTCCGCGCCGCGTTCGCCGGCTCGCCTCGGTGTGCAGCGGGGCGTTCGTGCTGGCGGAGGCCGGGCTCCTGGACGGCCGGCGCGCGACGACGCATTGGGAGGTGTGCGAAGCGCTGGCCCGGGCCTACCCGCAGGTCCGGGTCGACGCCGATCGGATCTTCGTGCGCGATGGCGCGGTGGCGACGTCCGCAGGGGTCACCGCGGGGATGGACCTCGCCCTCGCACTGGTCGAGGAAGACCTCGGGACCGAGCTGGCGCGTGCGGTGGCGCGACAGCTCGTGCTCTTCTTGAAGCGTCCCGGCGGACAGTCCCAATTCAGCGCGCAATTGGAGAGTCGTTGGAGCGAGCGTCCCTCGCTGGCCGAGCTGCAGCACTGGATTCACGACCACCCCGAGGCCGAGCTGGGCGTGGAGGCGCTGGCCGCGCGGATGGCGATGAGTCCCCGCAACTTCGCCCGGGTCTTCGCCCGCGAACTCGGGGTGACGCCGGCCCGGTACGTCGAGCGAGCGCGGGTCGAGGCGGCCCGCCGCCGCCTGGAGGAAAGCGAGGCGAGCGTCGAGGAGGTGGCCGACGCCTGCGGCTTCGGCAGCGCCGAGACCCTGCGTCGCGCGTTCCAGCGGCAGCTCGGGGTGTCGCCATCGGCCTACCGCGAGAGCTTTGCCCGCTGCACGTGGGAAACGACGGAGGTGCCGGCATGGCCCTGACCCTGGGAATGTTGTTGTTCGACGACGTGGAGGAGCTCGACTTCGTCGGGCCCTGGGAGGTGTTCGCCTCGCTCGCCCAGGCGCGCGACGACCTCGAGGTGTTCACGGTCGCCGAGCGCGGGGACACGGTGCGCTGTGCGAAAGGGCTGCGGGTGCTGCCCGATCGGACCCTCGACCAGGTGACCCAGCTCGATGTGGTGCTGGTGCCTGGCGGGCAGGGCACGCGGCGCGAGGTGGAGCGGCCCGAGCTCGTCGAATGGCTGCGGAAGATCGGGCCCGGGACGACCTGGACGACCAGCGTGTGCACCGGCTCGCTGCTGCTCTGCGAAGCCGGTCTGACCCAGGGGCGCCGGGTGACGACCCACTGGAACTTCGTCGAGACCCTGCGGGCGCGATATCCCGACGTCGAGGTGCTGGCGGACGTGCGCTACGTCCGCGACGGCTCGCTCGTGACGGCGGCCGGCGTCTCCGCGGGGATCGACATGGCGCTCTGGCTGGCCGGTCAGCTCTACGGAGTCGACGTGGCGCGCACCGTGCGGCGCTACATCGAGTACGACCCCGCGCCGCCCTACCTCGCCGAGGTCTGAGTCGGCAGAGCTTGGGCTTTCGGCGACGAGCTGCGAAGATCGGCGTCGAGGGGGGCGTCGCTCTGACCGGTTTCCGACAGCGCTCGCTGCAGCCGTGGTCGCGCTGGATCCGCGCGGCGACGCCGTCCCCGGGCCCGCGACCGCCGCGTCGCCAGCGGGTCTACCGGGTCGAGCTCGATGGCATGCCGTGCAAGCGCGTCGTGTTCGCGGACTCCCACCACGCCGCCGACTGCGCCCAGCGGCTGCGGCAGTTCGCCGCCGACCGTATCTACCCGTTGCTGCTGCTGGAGCGCGAGCGCGAGCTGTGGGTCGAGTTCATTCCCGGGGAGCCCGTGGGGCGGGGAGACGAAGCGGTGCTCCCGGACCTCGCCGCGCTGCTGGCCACGCTCCAGAAGCGCGCGCCGCGGCGCGTCCCGCTGCGCGAGACCCCCTGGCTCACCGAGCTACGTGCGGACCTCGCGTTCCTGGAACAGGTGCGCGTCCTGGATCGAGCCACCGCCGGAGCGCTGTCCGAGTGGGCCGACGGGATCGCGCCCTCCCACGTGTGGGAAGGCGTGGACTGCAGCGACGCCATTCCGAAGAACTTCGTGACGTCTCCGAGCGACCGGCTGCGGGCCGTCGACATCGAGAGCCTCGCGGCCGACCAGCTGCTCGGGGTCGGCGCCGCGAAGGCGTGCCTGCGCTGGTGGACCCGGCCCGACGCGTGCGCCGCGTTCCTCGACGCCCTGAAGGCCCAGGGCTGCCCCGACTATTTTGCGTATTTCCCCTTCGTCGAGCTGTCGTTCCGCGCGTTCTGGCTCAAGAGCTCACTCCTCGAGGGGAAGAAGAAGTTCGTGAATCCGGGGATTTTGACGGGACTCCTCGAAAGCAGTTCGGGTTGAGCGCGGCCCCGCGACTGGCGCTCTTCCTGCGCTCGCTGGGCGCGGACGGGGCCGGGGCCGAGCGCAATGCGCTGATCCTCGCGGGCGACTTCGCGGCCCGCGGTTTCCCGGTGGATCTCGTCCTCGCCCGCCGGCGCGGACATCTCGCGCAGGACGTACCGCCCGAGGTGCGAACGATCGAGTTGGGCACCGGGGGCGTCGCCGGGCCCTGGCGCGCGGCCTTCGGCGATCCGCGCGGCGCGCGGCGCCTGGGTCCCGCGCTGAGCCACCCGAGCGCATCGCCGGTTCTCGGCGCCGCACCGGCGTTGGCCGATTACCTGCGACGAGAACGGCCGCGTGCGCTGCTCTCGTTTCTGACCTACGGGAACGTGACGGCGCTGTGGGCCCGGGCGCGTGCCGGGGTCGACACGCGGATCGCGATCAGTGAGCGCAACACGCTGAGCGCGCGCGCGCGTTCCGCGCGTGGCCGGCGTTGGCGTGTGCTGCCCGCGTTGGCGACCGCGTGGTACCCCGACGCGGACGCGATTCTCGCCGTATCCGCCGGTGTCGCCGCCGACCTCGCCGCGGTGACGGGGCTGGGCCCCGAACGGATCCGGGTCACCGGGAATCCGGTCGTGACGCCGGACCTCCCGAGGCTCGCGGAGCAGCGCCCGGTGCATCCGTGGTGCGCTCCCGAAGCGCCGCCGCTCGTGCTGGCGGTGGGGAAGCTGAAGCCCCAGAAAGGCTTCGATGTGTTGCTCGACGCCTTCGCGCGGCTGCGGAGCCAGCGGGTGGCCCGGCTCGCGATCCTGGGTGTGGGCCCCGAGCGGGGCGCGTTGGAACGCCAGGCGGCGCGCCTCGGGCTGGCGCAGGACGTGGCGTTCCCCGGGTTCGTCGCCAACCCGTTTGCCTGGATGGCGCAGTGCGCGCTCTTCGTCTGCAGCTCGCGCTTCGAGGGCTTGCCCGGTGCGCTGATCCAGGCGCTCGCGTGTGGCGCTCCGGTCGTGAGCACGGCGTGTCCGAGCGGCCCGACCGAGATCCTGGGCGACACGCTGCCCGACGCGCTGGTTCCCGTCGAGGACGCGGCGGCGCTGGCCGCGGCGATGGCGCGCACCCTCGAGGCGCCGGGAGACGCGGCCACCCGGCGTCGCTGCGCTGCGCGCTTCTCGGTGGAGCGGGTCGCGCCCCGCTACCTGGAAGCGATGTGCGGTTCGAGCGTGCGCAGGAAGTCCGCGAGTTCGGCGGCCACGGCGGCGTACCCGTAGGCGGGCGCCGTCGCGCGGCCTGCGGCGGAGAGTCGCTCGCGCAATCCGTCGTCGTCGGCCAGCGCCAGCAGCGCTTCGGTCCAGGCCTCCAGACTCGTGATGAGCAGACCGTTCACGCCGTCGTCGAGGATGTCCCGATTCGCTCCGACGTCGCTCGCGACGGCGGGCACGCCGGCGGCCAGGTACTGCAAGAGCTTGTAGGCGCACTTGCCCCGGGACCACACCTCGTTCCGCGCCAGCGGCATGATCCCGACATCGAAGCCGGCGACGGTCGCGGCTTCTTCCTTCGCACTCCAGGGGACCCAGCGCACCGGCAGTCGGGGGAGGGCGACGCGGTGTTCGCTCATGGCCATCACTTCGATCGGCCGGGCCGCGGCCACCCGCTCCAGTGCGGGGGCGATGGCGGAGACGTAGCCCCAGTTCGAGGCGCGCCCGACCCAGCCGATCCGTAGCCGGGCAGGCGCCGCGCGCGGCGCCTGGCGGGGAACGTCGATCCGGACCGCGGACGGTACGACGCGGCAGGGAAGTCCGGACGCGTGGCTGGCGAGGAACGCGTTGCCCGGGGTGGCCGCGTCGACGCTTTCCAGGGCACGCGCAAAGCCCCGGCGACGTCGTTGGCGTTCCCAGGCGCCGCGCCAGCCGCGTCGCCGACCGAACATCACCGCGTCGTCGAAGTCGTAGAGCCGTTTCGCGGGGAGCGAGCGCCACCAGCGGGCGTCGCGGCGCCCTGGTCGCACGCGGTGGAAGAGCACGGCGTCCCCCGGCGTCAGCGCGGCGGCCAGGTCCCGTCGGCCCGCGGCCGTGCGGGGGTAGGGCGCGATGCGGCAGGCGATGCCCTCCCGTTCGAGGAAAGGCGCCATCTGCACCAGGCGGATCCGGGTGGAGGGCGCGTCTTCCTTCTCGAAGACCAGGTGGAGCGGCATGCGCGGCGAAGGTAGCCCTCGGGTGCGGTGCGTGAGCGACGCGCGATACGCTGCGACGCGGGGGCAGCCAGGCATGCGGCAGTGGAGGCGAACCGGGGCGATCGGCGCGTGCGTGCTCGTGCCGGGGCTGTGCCTCGCCTTCGGCATGCCGTCCTGGGGTGCGTGGTTCGCCGGAGCCTGCGCGGGTATCGGGGTCTGGCGCGGTGCGGCCGCGCCGATCGCGGCGCTGCTGCTCGGCGGCGCCGCCGCATGGGCGGGCGCGACCGGCTGGCTCTACGCCAGCGGTGCGGCGGAAGATCTCTTCTACCGACCCCACGAGCGTTTCGCCGAGTGGAACGCGCGCCACGGACACCGGGCCTACCGGCCGTCCCTGGACGTCCAGGTCCAGGTGCGCCACGGCGATCTGCAGCCCCTCACGCGGGCTCCGATCGCCCAACCGCGCCAGGTGCGGTTTCGCACCGATTCGAACGGTTTCCGGAACCTCCGGGACTACGCGGGGGAGCCGTGGGTGTTGCTGGGCGACTCCTTCGTCGCCGGGTCCGGGAGCGATCACAGCGCCCTGGTGTCCGAGGCGCTCGCGCGCCGGGGCTGGCGCGTCCACAACCTGGGGTTCCCCGGTGGTCCCGCCGACTACGCCGACTACTGGCACGCGTTCCGCCAGCGACACCCGGCAGGCCGGCCCCGCCTGCTGCTCTTCGTCTTCGAAGGGAACGATCTACCCGAGCGCGCCGGACGCACGGTCGCGTCTCCGGCCCGCCGTTCCTGGCGCTACTGGCGGCGCACCCTCGAGGCTCCGTTTCGCGAGACGCTGCTGGCGCGCTTCGTGCGCTCGGCGACGGGGCGCCTGCTGGGGGCGTCGCGCATCGAATCCGGTGAAGACGTGGAGATCATCCCGCTCGCGCGTGGCAAGGTCGGCTTCTACCGCGCGTACATCGAACGAACGCGGGATGCGCAGGTCCCGGAGACACCGCGTTTTGACGCCGCGCTCGCTTCGCTCGCGCCGGACATCGGTGCGGTCTTCTTCGTGCCCACGAAGTACCGCGTGTACCAGCCGTGGGTCGCGCCAGAGGAGCGATTGAACCACGCGCGCTGGGCGCATCTCGCAGCGCGCTGCCAGACGCTCGGTCTGGCCTGTCACGATCTCACGCCGGAGCTGCGGCGCGGAGCCGAGGCGTCGCTGGCCGAGGCGCGGCTCGTCTACTGGCGGGACGACACCCACTGGAACGCCGCGGGGATGGACCTCGCGGCAGAGCAGGTGGCGCTCGTCCTGGCGGCGGGCGGCCGCGTCGGGACGTCCGGGTGAAGCTCCGCAAGGCGTTGCGCGACGCCTGGTACACGCCGCCCTTCGTGTCGGGCTGGATCACGCGGCGCTTTCACAAGCTCTTCTACTACCAGCGCGCCCAGACCTGGCGGAACACGCGCTGGCTCGGCACCGACGTCCGCAAGTGTCCCTTCGATCTCTGGGTGATGCAGGAGCTCGTGTGCGAGCTGCGGCCCGACTGGATCATCGAGACCGGCACGGCGGATGGCGGGAGCGCGGCGTACCTGGCGTCCCTCTGCAGCCTGCTCGGGCACGGTCGCGTCGTGAGCATCGACTGCGATGACCAGCCCGCGCGTCCCGTCCACGAGCGCATCGAGTATTGGACCGGCGACTCGGTCGATCCGGCGATCGTGGGCCGGGTGCGCGAGCGGGTGGCCGGAGCGCCAGCGGTGCTGGTGTTGCTCGATTCGGACCACCGCAGCGACCATGTGCTGCGCGAGCTGCGCGCCTATGGCGATCTCGTGACGCCGGGTAGCTATTGCATCGTCGAAGACGGGAACGTCGGGGGTCATCCCGTGGCCCGCGAGTTCGGGCCCGGTCCCCAGGAGGCGACCCGCGCGTTCCTGGCCGAGCGCGAGGATTTCGTCATCGATCGCGACCGCGAGAAGTTCTATCTGACCTTCAACCCGGGCGGGTATCTCCGCCGCACGCGATAGCCATGTGTGGGCTGTGCGGGATCGTGCGCTGGCCGGCGGATCGCCCGGAGGCGCGCTTGCGTCACGAAGTCGCCGGTATGACCAAGGTGCTCGCCCACCGCGGGCCCGACGGCGAGGGCGTCTGGGTCGATGCGAGCGCCGGTGTGGCACTGGGCCATCGGCGCCTCGCGGTCATCGACCCGAGTGCGGCCGGACATCAGCCGATGGCCTCGCCCTGCGGACGCTACGTCGTCGTCTTCAACGGCGAGCTCTACGACTTCGAGGCGTTGCGCGAGACGGTCGAGGTGGCGGGAACCCGGGTGTCGGGACGCTCGGACACGGCCGTGCTGGTGGCGGCCTTGTCCGCCTGGGGCGTCGACGGAAGCCTGGCGCGCTTCGACGGCATGTTTGCGCTCGCGATCTGGGACCGTCGGGAACGGCGCCTGCATCTGGTGCGCGATCCGTTCGGCAAGAAGCCGCTCTACGTGCGCGACGTCGGGAGCTCCGTCTGGTTCGGCTCGGAGCTGAAGGCGCTTCGGGCGCACCCCGAGTACGAGCGAACGATCGATCGGGAGGCGCTGGCCCAGCACCTCCGCTTCTCGTTCATCGCGGCGCCGCGCAGCATCGATCTCGGCACCGAGAAGCTGTGCGCCGGCGAACACCGGTGCTTCGAGGCCAGGGGAGGGGAGTCGCGTCGCTTCTTCGATTGGCGTGCGCGTGCCGAAGCGGCCGCCCGGGATCCCTTTCGCGGCAGTCGGGCGGAAGCGCTCGACGCGCTCGAGCAGGGGGTCACGGAGGCGGTACGCCGCCGGCTCGTCGCGGACGTTCCCCTCGGCGCGCTGCTCTCCGGGGGCGTGGATTCCGCGCTCGTCGCGGCCACCGCGCAACAGCAGCAGTCCGCGCCGCTGGAGACCTTTCATGTGGGTTTCTCGGAGGCCGGATTCGACGAGCGCGCTGACGCCGCGGCGGTGGCGAAGCGGCTCGGCACCCGCCACGAGACCTGGGTGCTCGGGCCCGAGGAGGCGCGCGCGCGGATCCCCGCGCTGCCCTGGCTCTTCGACGAACCCTTCGGCGACACGGCCCAGCTCGGCATGGCCCTGCTCTGCGAGGCGACCCGACGCGAGGTCACGGTGGCGCTGTCCGGCGACGGCGGCGACGAGGTCTTCCTCGGCTATCCGCGGACCCTGCGCTGCGCGCGGCGCGGCCGCTGGCTCGCTCGGGTGCCGGCGCGATGGCGCGAGGTCTTGGGGCAGGCCGCGGAGCGAACCGGGCCGCGACGCGAGCGGCTCGCGATGGGGGTCAGCGCGGGCGGACCCGACGCCCTGTTCGTGACCGCAGCGAGTCGTCACCCGGCCAACGTGTCGCTGGTGCGCGGTGTGCGGGGGCCGGTGGAGACCGGCCAGCCCTGGCCGGGAATCGCCGACCCGCTCGCTCGGCTGCGTGCCCTCGACCTCGGCGGTCGACTCCCCGAGTCGATGTTGGTGAAGGTCGATCGCGCGAGCATGGGACACGGGCTGGAGGTGCGATCGCCGCTCCTCGACCGCGGGCTCGTCGACTTCGCGCTGCGCCTGCCGACGCACTGGCTCGTGCGGTCCGGACGCGGGAAGTGGCCGCTCCGGCAGCTCCTCGCCCGGCATCTCCCGAAGGCCTGGACCGAGCGGCCGAAGCGGGGCTTCGCGCTGCCGATCGGGGCCTGGTTGCGCGGGCCGCTGCGCGGCTGGGCCGACGATCTGCTCGCACCGGCAGCGCTCCGGCAACAGGGCCTGTTGGAGGCCGATGCGGTGGGGCAGATCTGGACGCTCCACTGCAGCGGCCGCGTCGATCGGACGCGCCTCGTGTGGAACCTGGTGGGATTTCAGGCGTGGCTCGCCCAACAGGCTTGACTCGCCGCAGGGGCCGACCGATAAACCCAATCGCGAGGTACACTCCCCGCGGCGCGCGCGCCGGAGGCGCGAACGCCCCCTTCCAAAGGAACGCCCCCTTCCAAAGGAACGCCACCCTCGTCGGGAGGCGGGTCCGCCGCTCCTCCGAGAGGTTCGTCGCCATGGCCGTATCGCACCGATCGCTCCCCACCCGAGTTCGCGGCCTCGCCGCCGTCCTCACGGCCGGGTTCCTGCTGGGCTGGGCCTCGCCCGTCGCCGCCGACGAGTACGACCCCCAGCGCGCTGGCCATCCGGTGCGGATCGCCGCCTACGCGCTGCACCCGGTCGGCGTGATCATCGACGTCCTCCTGCTCCGCCCGGCCCACTGGATCGGCAGCCTCTACGGCGTCGACGAGTTCGTCGGGCACGAGCCCTACGTCGACTAGTCGATCTCCGCGCCCAGCCGGGCGTTTCGCGCGATTCCCTTGGAGTCGCGGGCTTCACTTCGGTATGTTTATTGCATGCACGGAGTGAGAGCGCGCGTTCGGTCGCCCTGGACCGTACTCGGGGTGGCAGGGCTGGCGTTGGCCGCGCTCTGGCCCGGCTCCGCGTTCTCGATGTCGGCCGAGGGCACCTCGCTGAAGGTCACCGGAATGACGTTCGTCGGGAGCCGAACCGGCGTTCGCGAAATGGTGCTGCGCTCGGAAGAAGCCTGGCTGCGTCCGGGACAGGATCAAGCGCTGCTCTCCGTCGTCGAGGCCGAGGTGACGGATCCGGACGACGGCCGCCAGTTCTCGATGACGTGCGCGCGTGTCGATCTGGACATTGCGAGCAACGATTTCCTCGCGGAGGGGGACGTACGGGGCAACACCAGTGACGGTCAGCACTACCGCACGGAATGGGTGCGCTACCGCCACGAGGAAGGGCTGCTCTATACCGACGCTCCGGTCGAGGTGCGCGACGCCCGCGGATCGTTTCGCGGCGACGGGTTCCGCTACCACGTCGATGAGAGGCGCTTTCAGTTGATCGGCAATGTGCGTGTGGAGCAGACGCCGTGATGCGGTGGGGCCAATGGAGCCTGACGCTCGGGTACGCGCTGCTGTCCCTACAGGCGGCCAGCGCGAATGCACCCGACGTGAACTTCGGCTTCGGCGGCTTCGACCGCGACGAGCCGATTCGGATCACCGCTGACGCGCTCGAGGCGAGCGACAAGGATGGCGAGCGTTTCCTGGTATTCCGCGATCGCGTTCAGGTGCGACAGGGACCGCTCGAGCTCGACGCGAACGAGCTGGAGGCGCTCTACGGCGCCGACGCGAACCAGCCCGACGCCCTGGAGGCACGCGGCGCCGTACGCGTGCGCGATGGTGCGCGTCGCGCCCACTGTGACGAAGCCCGCTACGACCGGCGCGCGGCGACCCTCGTGTGTCGCGGGAACCCGGCGCGCCTCTGGGATGGCGAGGATCAGCTCTCCGGAAGCGCGTTCCACTTCGATCTCGAAACGCGCCAGGTGACCGTCGAGGGCGGCACGGCGCTCGAGATCCATCGGGAGCTGCCCGGCACCGAGCCGGGTGCGGACGACGCCGAGGGAGACGGCGACGGACCCGAGCGCGAGTGGCTCGCCGAGCAGCGGGACGCGGGCCCGGTCCACATCGAGGCCCGCTCCGGGCGCGCGAGCGATGGCGATACCGCCCGGCGGATCGCCTTCGAAGGAGACGTCGTGGTGCGCCAGGGCGATCTCGAACTCCGGGCCCAGCACCTCGAAGCCGTCTACCCGGCGGGAGCGACGCAGCCCGAGCAGTTGCTGGCGCGGGATGCGGTCGAGGTCCGCCAGGCCGATCGCGAGGCGCGCTGTGAGGAAGCCGAGTACCGCCCGGCCGAGCGCTGGGTGGCTTGCCGCGGAGACGCCCAACTGCGGGACGGCCGCGACGAGCTGGAGGGCGATCGCATCGCCTTCGACCTGGAGCGGCGCCGGGTCGACATCGAGGGGAACGCGCGGCTGTGGGTCCACCCGGCCGATCACGAAGAGGGCGGCCCGGAATGACGACCCTCGTGGGCGCCGATCTGTGCAAGCGCTACGGCGAGAAGGAGGTCGTCTCCCACGTCGACGTGCGCGTGGAGCCCGCTCAGGTGATCGGGCTCCTCGGGCCCAACGGAGCCGGCAAGACCACGACCTTCAACATGCTCGCGGGCGGCATCCGCCCCAGCGGAGGCACGGTGCGGCTCGGCGAGCAGGATATTACGGAGCTGCCGATGTACCGCCGGGCGCGCCTCGGCATCACGTATCTTCCGCAGGAAGCCTCGATTTTTAGAAAGCTTTCCGTCGCCGACAACGTCAACGCCATCCTGGAGACCGTCGAGCCGAACCGGCGAGTCCGCCGGGAGCGGCTCCGCGAGCTTTTGGCTGAGCTCGGACTGACCGAAAAGGCAGGGAGGCGGGGAGATCTCCTCTCCGGTGGCGAGCGACGGCGGGTCGAGATCACCCGGGCGCTCGTGCTCGACCCCAAGTTCATGCTGCTCGACGAACCCTTCGCGGGGATCGACCCGATTGCGGTGATCGACATCCAGAAGATCATCGAGCAGCTCAAGACCCGAGGCATCGGCGTGATCATCACGGACCACAATGTGCGAGAGACGCTCTCGATCTGTGATCACGCCTACATCATCAAGGACGGCCACATCATTCGGGAAGGTCCGCCCGAAGAGGTCGCTGCCGATCCCCAGGTGCGCGAGATCTACCTGGGCGAGAACTTTCAGCTGTCCTGACGGCAGCTCGCGACTAGGAACCGGACAACAAGCCCCATGGCGCTCGAGCTCAAGCAGCAGGTACGGCTCAGTCAGCAGCTGGTGATGACGCCGCAGCTTCAGCAGGCGATCAAGCTGTTGCAGCTGTCGCGGATGGAGCTGGTCGATCTGGTGCACCAGGAGCTCCAGGAGAACCCCGTCCTCGAAGAGGGCGTGGAGATGGACGAGGATCGCGCGGCCGCCGAGGCCGCGGAGCCGGGCCAGTCGAACGAGGTGGTCGACGCCACCGAGGCGACTGCCGAGCTGCCGACCACGAGCGCGGCCGATGCGGAAGCGCAGGCCGAGGCCGGTCCGGATGCCGAACCCGTCGAGAGCGAGCCGACCGACGCCGAGAAGATCGCGGACGTCGACTGGCAGGACTACCTCGACGCGAACCCGCACACGGGGATGCGCGAGGCGATCGGGCCCGACGATCGACCCTCGATCGACGCCACCTACGCGCGGCGCGAGAGTCTGAGCGACCACCTGCTCTGGCAGCTGCAGTTGGCCTCCCTGCCGGTCGAGCA
Organism: Myxococcota bacterium; assembly: GCA_039030075.1. Lineage (NCBI taxonomy): Bacteria > Pseudomonadati > Myxococcota > Myxococcota bacterium. Next base: position 37,298 of record JBCCEW010000028.1, read on the forward strand.
GGACGTCGCTGCCCGGTTCATCATCGGCAACCTCGACGACCGCGGGTACCTCCAGTCCCCCCTCGAAGAGATCGCCCGGCAGAGCGGCGTTCGCGAAGAGGGGGTCGCCGAGGCGCTCGGCGCGATCCAGGAGTTCGACCCCTCCGGCGTCGCCGCCCGCGATCTGCGCGAGTGTCTGTGCATCCAGGCGCGTGCCCTCGAGATCGACGACCCCCTCGTACTCCGGATCCTCGACGAGCAGCTCGACGCGCTGATCAAGCGCGATTTCCGCGGCGTTTCCCGGGCCCTGAACGTCCCGATCGAAGAGGTCGCGGCGGCGGCCCAGGTGATCGGCCGTCTCGAGCCGCGGCCGGGCCGCGACTTCGGCGGCGAGGACCCGGTCTACATCGTCCCCGACATCTACGTGTACCGCGTGGGTGACGACTTCCACGTCGTGCTGAACGACGACGGGCTCCCGCGGCTGCGCATCAACTCGGTCTACCGGGAGGTGCTCGCGAAGGGGAATCCCGCCACCAAGGACACCAAGGAATACGTCAACGACAAGGTGCGAAGCGCCATGTGGTTGATCAAATCCATCCACCAGCGCCAGCGCACGATCTACAAGGTGATGCAGAGCATCATCAAGTATCAGCGCGACTTCTTCGAGAAGGGCATCAACTTCCTGAAGCCCCTGAACCTGCGGGACGTCGCCGACGACATCGAGATGCACGAGTCGACGGTCAGCCGCGTCACGACCAACAAGTACGCGCACACGCCCCAGGGCATCTTCGAGTTGAAGTACTTCTTCAACTCCAGCATCAATCGGGTCGAAGGAGAAGCGATTGCCAGCGAGAGCGTCAAGGAGCGCATCCGCCGGCTGATCGTCAACGAGGATCCCCGGCGCCCACTCTCGGATCAGCGGATCGCCGAGATGCTGCGGGTGGCGAACATCAACATCGCCCGTCGCACCGTCACCAAGTACCGCGAGTCGATGAACCTGCTGTCGTCGACGAAGCGCCGGCAGGTTGGCTAGAGTGCCGGGTCCCAAACCAGGGGCTCCCGCATGAAGATCATGGAGATCCTCGTCAAGGAAGCCGTGATTCTCGATCTCGGCGTCCGGACGAAGCGCGAAGTGCTGGCCGAAATGGCGGCCGGTCTCGCGAAGGTCGAACCCCAGATCGAAGCCGACGACCTCCTCGAAGTGCTGATGGAGCGCGAAGCGCTGCAGAGCACCGGGATCGGGGAAGGCGTCGCGATCCCCCACGGGAAGCTCGGCGGCCTCAACCGGCTCGTCGCCGCCTTCGCGCGCAGTCGCGAAGGGGTGGACTTCGACTCGATCGACGGCCAGCCGACCCACCACTTCTTCCTGCTCGTCGTCCCGGAGCATTCGGGCGGCCAGTACCTGAAGGCCCTCGCGCGCATCTCGCGCTTCTTTCGCGATCCCGCCTTCCGCCAGAGCCTGACGGATGGAGAGTCCCTCGAGGACGTGCTCCGCGCGATCGAGGAAGAAGACGCCAAGCTCTGACCGTGCGCGTGCACGGGGTGCTGGTCGAGATCGCGGGCAGTGGCGTGCTGCTCGTCGGACCCAGCGGTGTGGGCAAGAGTGAATGCGCGCTCGAGCTGGTGGCCCGCGGCGAGCGCCTGGTGGCCGACGACGCCGTCGAGCTCGAGCGGGAGGGGGACCAGCTGGTGGGGCGCGCCGTGCCGGCGATCGCCGGCCACAACGAGATCCGGGGGCTCGGCATCCTGTCGGTCGCGGAGCTCTACGGCGCCGACGCGCTGGCCGAGGAGGCGTGTCTCGGGCTTGTGTGTCGGGTCGAGCCGGTCGTCGAGGAGCCGGACCGCACCGGCCTCGACCGAGGCCACGAGGAGTGGCTCGGGGTGGCGGTGCCCCGCGTGGTGCTGCCTTCGCAGCCCGGAGCCAGCCTGGCGACGATCGTGGACGCGGCGGCACGCGACGCCCTGTGGCGTCGGGTTGGGCCGAGCGCCGCCGAGCGCTTCGCCGCGCGGACCCTGCGACCGGTGCGACAGCCGTGAGTGGCGCCCGCCTCGTATTCGTCGGGGGGCTGTCGGGTAGCGGCAAGACCACCGCGATGGCCGCCCTCGAGGACCTCGGCTTCTACTGCGCCGACCACCTGCCGGCGCCGCTGATCGAGCAATTTCTCGATCTCGCGACGAAGTCCTCGCCACCGCTCGAGAAGATCGCGCTGGCGCTGGCCGCGCGGGACGCCCAGGGACTCGACCAGATTCCCGCCGTCGTCGAGCGGGCCCGCCAGGCCGGGCATCACGTCGAGATCGTCTATCTCGAGTGTGCGGAGAAAGAGCTGGCGCGGCGCTATCGCGAGACGCGCCGCGTCCACCCGCTCTCGCCCGACGGATCCGTCGCCGAGGGAATTCGCGCCGAGCGGGAACGGTTGCGCGAGCTGGCCGCGTTGTCCGACCACACGATCGACACCACCTCCCTGAACGTGCACCAGTTGAAGGCCGCGGTGGTGCTCGCCGTGTCCGGTCGCGCACGCCCGACCGTGGTCAACGTCGTGTCCTTCGGTTTCCGCCACGGCACGCCCGACGCGCTCGAGCAGCTCTTCGACGTGCGGTTCCTGCCCAACCCGTACTTCGAGGCCGAGCTTCGCGCGCACTCCGGACGCGAGGCACCGGTGGCCGACTACGTGCTGCGTTCCGAGCGGGGCGCCGAGTTCTTTGCGAAGCTGCGCGACTGGTTGGCCTTTCTGCTCCCCCTCTACGACGCAGAAGGCAAGGCCTACGTGACGGTCGGTTTCGGGTGCACGGGCGGTCGGCACCGGTCGGTCGCCTTGGCCGAAGCCACCGCCCACGCGCTCCGGGAGGCCGGACGCGAGGTCAACGTGACGCACCGGGACGTGGAGAAGGGCTCATGAAGCAGGGAATCGTGATCGTCACCCACTACCGCCTCGGCGAGCAGTTCCTGCAGGCGCTGCGCCTGATCGTGCCCGAGGCGCCCGAGTTCCAGTCGGTTTCCGTCGAGCCCACCCAGACCGTCGAGGAGATGCGCAGCCGGATCGAGGAAGCGCTGAAGTCGGCCGATCGCGGGGACGGGGTGCTCGTCCTCACCGACATGTTCGGCGGCACGCCATCGAACATCGCCCTCTCGTTCCTGGACGAGCATCGCGTCGAGGTGGTCACCGGGGTGAACCTGCCGATGCTGATCAAGCTGGCGACCCTCGGCGAGGAGAAGCCCCTCGAGGAGCTGGCGGCGTTCATCAAGAGCTACGGCCAGCGCAACATCTCGGTCGCCAGCGAGATCCTGCCGGACCCGGGGACGTGAGCGACGCGACGCTAGAACGCTGTTTCACCGTTCGCGGCGAGCTCGGCCTCCACGCGCGACCGGCGGGCCAACTCGTCGCGGCCGCCGGGCGCTTCGAGGCGAAGGTCGAGGTCGCCCGGGACGGCGACGACGAGTGGGTGGACGGCCAGAGCATTCTGTCGCTGCTGTCCCTGGCCGCAGGGCAGGGGACCGTGCTGCGGGTCAAGGCCGCCGGTTCCGACGCCGAGGCGGCCGTGGCCGCGGTCGGCGCCATCATCGAGGCCGAGGACGGCGCGGCCCCCCCGTCGCCGGAGCGCTGAGGGGCGCACGCCCGGGCGCCGGCCCCCGGAATCGCTCCGTCGGATTGAAAGGCAGGAGGGCCTCGCCTAGAGTGCCGCCGCTCGACGGCGTAGGCGTAGCCCGCCGTTTCTCCTTCGAAAACCGATGTTCCCGCGCTGACCGACGACCGGCGAAGGCGCGCTGCAGGAGGGCCGCATGCCCCGCGATCTGTTCACCTCCGAGTCCGTCTCGATGGGTCACCCCGACAAGATGTGTGACCAGATCTCCGACGCCGTGCTCGACGCGATGCTCGAGCAGGACGCGGGATCCCGCGTGGCGTGTGAAACCCTCACCACCACCGGGCTCGTGCTGCTCGCGGGCGAAGTGACCACCTCGGCCGAGATCGATTTTCCCGCGCTCGTGCGCGACGTGGTGCGGTTCATCGGATACACGGGGTCGGACATGGGCTTCGACGCCGACACCTGCGCGGTGCAGGTGGCGCTGGGGCGTCAGTCTCCCGACATCTCCCAGGGCGTGACCGAGGGCGAAGGCCTCCACAAGGAACAGGGCGCCGGCGACCAGGGCATGATGTTCGGCTACGCCTGCGACGAGACCGAAGAGCTGATGCCGGCACCGATCCGACTGTCGCACAAGCTGATCGAGAGCCACCGCAAGCTCTTCGAGACCAACGAGCTTCCGTACCTCCGGCCCGACGCGAAGTCGCAGGTGACCGTCGAGTACGCCGAGGGCAAGCCGAAGGGCATCACTGCGGTGGTGCTCTCGACCCAGCATGCGCCGGACGTCAGCTACGACCAGCTGCGGAGCGACGTCATCGAGAAGATGATCCGCCCGACGCTGCCGGCCGCGCTGCTGAGCGACGACACCGTATTCCACGTGAATCCGACCGGTCGCTTCGTGGTCGGGGGACCGATGGGCGACGCCGGCCTGACCGGCCGCAAGATCATCGTCGACACCTACGGCGGGATGGGTCGCCACGGCGGCGGCGCGTTCTCGGGCAAGGACCCGAGCAAGGTCGACCGCAGTGCCGCCTACGCCGCGCGCTGGGTCGCGAAGAACCTGGTGAAGGCGGGCGTCGCAGGCCGCGCCGAGGTGCAGCTCGCCTACGCGATCGGTGTGGCCGAGCCGGTGTCGATCCGGGTCGAGACCTTCGGCACGTCCAAGTTCGACGTCGCGACCCTCGACAAGCTGGTCCGCGACCACTTCGACCTGACGCCGCGCGGGATCGGCGAGTCATTGAACCTGCGCCGTCCGATCTACCGCGCGACGGCGTACCACGGCCACTTCGGACGCGAAGACCAGGGCTTCCCCTGGGAGGAAACTCCCCGCGCCGACGCCCTTCGCCGCGCCGCGGGCCTCTAGCCGGCGATTCACCGCCCTTCGGTTCCGATGCGCTTCCGCACGTCCGTGCGTGGCCTCCCGGCCCTGGCCTGCCTCGGCTGGAGCCTGGGAGTCGTGGCGCTCGCCGGCGCCGTGCGCGCGGAGGAGGTGCGGGTGCTCCTGCTCGAGACCCGTCAGACCCTCGCGGTCGGTACCGCACGCGTGGCGCCGACCGGCGGACCGGGCGGTCGCCTGGAAGTGGACGGCCAGGTCCAGGGACCGCGCTGGGAGGCGCCTGGGTCCGGGCCGCACCAGGTCGGCGACCACCACGTCCGCGGCCGGGTCGAGGTGGAACGCACCCGAGACGGCCTCCGCGTGATCAACCGAGTCCCCCTCGAGGCCTACGTCGCAGGGACCCTCGGCGCCGAGATGTACGCCCGCTGGGAGCCGGCGGCCCTCCAGGCGCAAGCAGTGGCGTCTCGGACCTATGCGCTCTATCAGCAGCGCCGGCGGCGTGCCGAGCCCTACGACGTGGGGACGAGCACCCGCGACCAGGTGTATCGCGGGCTGGCCGCCGAGACCCCGGAGATCCGCGAGGCGGTGGCGGGGACCCGCGGCGAGGTGCTGCTGTGGAAGGGCGAGCCGATCCTCGCCGCCTTCCACTCGGCTTCGGGCGGTCAGACCGCGAGTGCCGCCGAGGTCTGGGGGCGGGCGGTGCCCTACCTGCGAAGTCGGGCGGTGGCCGATGAGGACGCGTCGCCCCACACCTACTGGCGCGCGCGGATTGCACGCACCAAACTGGGGCCCGCGCTTGCCCCGCTGGGGCTCGATCTGGGTGCGATCCGGACCCTCCGGGTCGTCGGACGCACCCCCAGCGGGCGGGTCGCCCACGTCGAGCTCGTGGGTTCGCAGGGGAGCGAGCGCGTGACGGCCCGGGCGCTGCGCACGGTGCTCGGCGCCTCGGTTCTGCGCAGCACCCTGTTCGAGATCCGCGAGACCGACGACGCCGTCTCCTTCGTGGGCTCGGGCCATGGTCACGGAGTCGGCATGAGTCAGTGGGGAGCCCAGGCGATGGCAGAGCGCGGTGCCGGTTACCGCGAAATCCTGGCGACCTTCTATCCCGGCACCACCCTCGCTCGGAGGAACCCGTGAACTGGACCGAACCGATTTCCCTGGGCTTCGTCCCGCTGCAGGCGGCGGCAGAACCCTCTCCCTTCAGCATGCTCGTGCCGATGGGCATGATCTTCCTGATCTTCTACTTCCTGCTGATCCGACCCCAGCAGAAGCGACAGAAGGAACAGGACGAGATGCTCAAGGCGATCGAGAAAGGCGACTCGGTGGTCACCCTGGGCGGGTTGCACGGCAAGGTGGTCGGCGTGACCGATGACGTCTTGACCCTGGAGATCGCGACGCTGAAGGGCGGCGAGCGGATTCGCGTGAAGGCGGCGCGCATGAAAGTGGACACGGTGCAAAAGGCGAAGAAGGGCGAAGATTCATGAGCGGTCTGGGTTGGCGCCTCGGCGCCGTACTGGCCACGGTGGCGCTGTTCTCCTTCCTCACGGCGGCGAACTTCATCGACGAGGAGACGCGCCTCGCGAGCCCCGTGCTTCCCGACGATGGCCTGCGTCTCGGCCTCGACCTCCAGGGCGGCATCCACCGCGTGGTGGGCGTGAAGCTCGAGGAGGCCGAACTCCAGGAGCTGGTGTTCCTCAAGGACGCGCTCCTCGAAGAAGCGGACGAGGACCCTCAGCTGAGCGTCTCGAACGCGGTGGTCGAGAACGGCGTGCTGGTGGTGAGCCCGCGCGACGACGGGGCCGGCGTGAAGAGCTGGGCGGACGACTCGCGCTCCCTCTCGTTGGTGAGCGAGGAGGCCGGGCGCCTCGAGTACACCCTCGAGGATCAGGTCCGGCAGGACGTCCGCGAGCGCGGCATGGAGCAGGTGCTCGAGGTGCTGCGACTGCGCATCGCCGACCCGATCCAGGGCATTCCGGATTCGGTGGTCACCCGTCAGGGCGACGACCGGGTGCTGGTGCAGGTGCCGGGCGGTCAGATCGACCGCGATCGCCTCGACGACCTGCTCGAAGTCACGGGTTTCCTGGAGTTCAAGATCGTCCAGGACCTCGCGGACAACGAGAAGCTCCTGAACGACCGTTACCCGACCGGCCTTCCGCCCGGGACGAAGATCGTCTCGGAGCAGGACCCCGAGGACGATCGCAAGCTCACCGCGTACCTGCTCCCGGAGGAGCCCGACCTGACGGGTGACTTCCTGACCGACGCGCGCGTCGCCTTCGACCGACAGCAGCGACCGATCGTCTCCTTCAGCTTCAACAGCGAGGGAGCGCGGCGATTCGGGGAGCTCACCGGCGCGAACATCAACGAGCAGCTCGCGATCGTCCTCGACGACCGGGTCTACAGCGCCCCGGCGATCCGCTCGCGGATCGGTGCCCGGGGCCAGATCGAGGGACGCTTCACCACCGAAGAGGCCCGCGACCTCGCCGTCGTGCTGCGCTCGGGCTCGCTGCCGATCCCGGTGGTGATCGAAGAGGAGCGCACCGTCGGTCCGGCCCTCGGCCAGGACTCGATCACCCGCGGCTACCGCGCGTCGATCCTGGGCCTGATCGTGATCATCGGCTTCGTCGTCGGCTACTACCGCCTCTCGGGCGGCTACGCGAGCCTCGCGCTCGCCGCGAACCTGGTGATGCTGATGGGCATCATGTCGCTCTTCGAAGCGACGCTCACGATGCCGGGGATCGCGGGCATCGTGCTGACCGTCGGCATGGCGGTCGACGCCAACGTGATCATCTTCGAACGCATCCGCGAAGAGCTGCGCTCGGGCAAGGCTCCGCGCGCCGCGATCGCCACGGGGTACAACAAGACCTTCTGGACGATCATGGACGCGAACATCACCACCTTCATCACGGCCCTGGTGCTCTTCGAGTTCGGCACCGGACCCATCCAGGGTTTCGCCGTGACCTTGGCCGTGGGCATCGTGACCAGCGTGTTCTCGGCCCTGGTGCTCACGCGGCTGATGTTCTCGGTGCATCCGGGAACCCAGCCCGTCGAGCAGCTCTCGATCTAGTCGGAGGCCTCCGTGCGCGAAATCGTCCCGTCCGGGACTCACATCGACTTCCTGGGGCGCCGCCACATCGCGATCGCGGTGTCGCTTGCGGTGCTTGCCGCAGGCGTGTTGGCGGGAGCCATCCAGGGGGTCAAATTCGGCATCGACTTCGTCGGCGGCACGGAAATGGCCGTGCGCTTCGATCCGGGCGTCGACGTCGACGAGAGCGCGCTGCGCAACGTGGTGGGCCGCTGCGGCGTCGATGAGCCGTCAGTCGTTCGCTACGGCGATGACGTCGAGCGCAAGGAGTTCCTGATCAAGTTCAAGGGCGCCGAGGCCGGCGAGGTGCCCGACTGTCCGCTCACGGAAACCGACCGTGCGGAACTCGCGGAGAAGGCCGAAAAGCAGGGCGGCGACGCCGGCAACCTCGAGTCGGCCCACATCATCAGCCGGATCCAGCGCGGCATCCGCAACGACGTCGGCGAGTACGAGACGCTGCGCGTCGACTTCGTCGGCCCGCGCGTGGGCAGCGAGCTCACCGAGGCCGGGGTCCAGGCGATGACGATCGCCGTGCTGCTGATCCTCGCCTATATCGCCTTCCGGTTCAGCTCGCGCTTCGCGCCCGGCGCCGTGGTCGCCCTGGTGCACGACGTCGGCATCACCTGCGCCGTCTTCGTGATCTTCGGGCTCGAGTTCGACCTGCGCGTCCTCGCGGCCCTGCTCGCCATCCTGGGCTACAGCCTGAACGACACGATCATCATCTACGACCGGATCCGCGAGAACATGGAGATCCGGACGAAGTACGACCTGCTCGACGTCCTCAACCGGAGCGTCAACCAGACGCTCTCGCGGACGTTGCTGACGTCGGTGACGACCCTCGCCGCCGTGCTCTGCCTGCTCTTCCTGGGCGGCGAGGTGATCCGGCCCTTCGCGCTGGCGATGGCGATCGGGATCGTGGTCGGCACCTATTCGTCGACCTTCATCGCTGCGCCGACGCTGCTCTTCCTCGAGACGCGCTTCGGCGATTCGCCGGACGCGAAGGCGGCCGCCGCGAAGCGCAAGAAGGAGAAGGACCGCGAGCGGGCCGCCTAGCGGCTCGTTGGCAGTTCACTGAGATCGGATCCGTCGGGGTGCGGTGGCCCCGAGGCGGCGGACTAGCCGGCCTTCCGGACCTCGGCGTCGTCGGTCGGAGCGCTGCTGCTGCCGCTGGCCTTGCCGCTTCCCGAGCCCATCTGGATGGTGCCGTTCAGGACGGCGCCCTCGGCCACGATGAGCTTCGGCGCGCTGACGTCGCCCTCGACCACGCCCGTCGCCTGGATCTCGACGCGGTCGGTTCCGTGGACGTTGCCGGCGATGCGGCCGATCACGACGACCGACTTCGCCCGTACTTCCGCCTGGACGGTGCCGTTGGCTCCGACCGTCAGCTGACTGTTCGGAAGCGTGACCTTGCCGTCCACCTTGCCTTCGATCACGAGATCTTCTTCGCCGGTCAGATCGCCCGCGATGGTGATCGACTTGCCGATGTTCGCCATGGTTCTCCCTTGGGTCGTTTCGCGTCCGCGCCGCACCGGCACCGTCGAGCGCTCCAGGCGCTCTCGGAGTTCGGACTTGGGCTCGGCCTCGTCTGCCGGGCCAGCCGGTGCCGCCTTCGCGGCCGGCTTGTTGAACAGGGGCATGGGGGGACTCCCGAGTCAACCAACGCGGAAGGCGCAGTTTACCTCAGGGGAGAGACGTCAGCGATCTTGATGTTGCGGCTGCGCAGGATCGTGCCCTGGGCGCGATCGAGTGCCGTGACCGACACGCGGTAGCTGCGGAAGGCGTCGATCTCGGCCTGCTCGCGGTCCACGAGGTCTTCTTCGCGCTGGAGGACGTCGAAGGGCGTCGACTCGCCGTACTCGAGCCGGATCTCCTCGGCGCGGAGCTGTTCGGCCGCGGCGATTCGGGCCTTCTTCGCCGCCTCGATGCCCTCCTGACTTGCCTCCAGATTGCGTGCGGCCTGCCGCACTTCGATCACGATCTGCTGGCGCAGGCGGCGGTGCTGGGTGCGCGCGCGGCGCATCTCGAGATCGCGGATCGACTCGGTCGACTTCGCGGAGGTGTTGGGAAACGGGATCGAGAACCGCGCCCGGCCGGAATAGACGGGAGAGTCCTCGTAGTCGTCGACGCTGCGCCGGAAGCCGCCCTGATCCGGGGCGAAGGCCCCGCCTGGGATGAAGCTCCGGTTCGAGGACTGTCCCGACAGCCCGCGTTGGCCCACCGAGAAGATGCCGTCCAGCTCCGGGAGGCGCTGATTGCGGGCGAAGGCGGACTGGACCTCGGAGCGCTCGATGGCTTTCAGGGCTGCGATGATCTCGGGCCGGTTCTGGAACGCGCGGCTCACCGCCGACTCGACGTCGATCTCGTAGGGCGTGTAGTCGTCGGGGCGGTCCTGGGGGACGATCTCGAGGCTGGACTCGGCGCTCAGGTTGGGTCCGAGCACCAGATCGATGAGGACGTCCTGCTGGTTGCGGTAGGTGTTGAGGGCCCGGATCAGCTCGACGTCGCGCTGGGCGACGCCGGCCTCGGCCTCGGTCACTTCGACCTTCGAGACGACCCCGACGTCGTACTGGGTCTGGGTCTGGTCCAGCAGCGCGGCCGCGGTTTCCTTGCTCTTCTCCGCCACGCGGAGGGCCTCGGCGTTCGCGATCAGGGTCCAGTAGGCGTCCTCGACCGACTGGATCTCGTCCATCACCGCGCGGCGGAAGTTCTCGGTGCTTTCCTTGGTGAGGATCCGGTTGGTCTGCACCTGGGTCCACGGCTGGCTCCAGATCAGGTCGCGCAAAATGGGCTGGGTGAGGCTGACGTTCCAGCCCGAGGTGTACTCGGGGGACAGGCTGGCGAACGCCTGGTTCGACGAGTTCTTCGCCCCCTCGTAGCGCGCTTCGTACTCGGTACCGATCCACGGCAGCAGGCCGCGGAACCCGCCGGCCCCGTCGGTCGTGCGCAGCCGCGTCTCCGTATTGCCCGCCAGGGCGTTCGCGTTCGGAGTCGTCTGGTCGTTGTAGCCGATCTCCGCAAAGGCGGTGGGATCGTAGGCGCCCCAGGCAACGTCCTCGTCGAGGTGGGCGATGATCGGCGAGTAGCGCTCGACCTGGACGTTGAGGTTGTTCTCGAGCGTCATCCGGATCGCGTCCTGGAGGCTCAGCTCGAGCTTGCCGTGGAGCAGGGGGCCGCCGGCGCTCGTGGCGGGCCCCGGTTCGAGAACCGGAGCTTCCTCGATCTCCTCGGCGAGGCCGGGAAGGGGCAGGGCGAGGGCGAGGCACAGGGCCACGGATCTTCGGAACGGCATCATTTCCTCCTGGGCGCCGGAGGCGAACTCTACCAGCGCCGTCGCTGAATGCGCGACGCCATGCCCGAGGGCTCGCCGGAACCCGGCTCGGCTATCTTGGCCGCCATGCGGGTGGTGGCGATCGTGGTGGCCGGAGGGCAGGGGACGCGGGTCGGCGGCGAGCGGCCGAAGGCACTGCTCGAGGTCGCCGGACGCACCCTCTTGGGACACGCGGTCGCGGCGCTGGCCGAGGCGTCCCGGGTCGACGGGGTGCTGCCGGTGCTGCCCGCCGGGACCGAACTGCCCGCCGATGCGGCCACCGCCAAGTCCCTGCCTCCCGTGCCCGGCGGCACCGAGCGCCAGGACAGCGTGGCGGCCGGGGTGAACGCGCTGCCCGACACCGCCGAGTGGGTGGCCGTGCACGACGCGGCGCGGGCCCTGGTGCGGCCGGCGGCGATCGATCGGGTCGTCGAGGCAGCCCAGTCCCACGGTGCCGCGCTGCTGGCCGTCCCGGTGGCCGACACGCTGAAGCGGGTCGAGGGGACCCGCGTGGTCGAGTCGCCTCCCCGGGAGTCGTTCTGGGCGGCCCAGACGCCCCAGGTGTTCCGGGTCGAACTGCTGCGCGAAGCGCTCGACAAGGCCCGCGCCGAAGGGCGGCAGGGCACCGACTGTGCCCAGCTCGTCGCGGCGCTGGGTGTGCCGGTCGAGATCGTCGAGGGCGACCGCGACAATTGGAAGATCACTTACCCCGAAGATCTCGAGGCAGCCGGGCGCATCCTGGGAGAGCGAGCGTGAGCGGGTTCCGCATCGGTCAGGCCGTCGACGTCCACGCCCTCGCCGAGGGCCGCCCGCTGGTCCTCGGCGGACTGGAGATCCCCCACGACAAGGGTCTGGCCGGACACTCGGATGGCGACGCCCTGTTGCACGCCGTGGCCAGCGCACTGCTGGGTGCACTCGGCGACGGCGATCTCGGCACCCACTTCCCGTCGTCGGATCCGAGCCTCGAGGGCATCGCGAGCCGGGTGCTGGTCGAGCGCGTGATGCAGCGCGTGAGCGACGCGGGCTTCGCGATCGCCAACGTCGACTCGACGGTCGTGGCCCAGGAGCCGCGCCTCGGGCCCCATCTCGAGAAGCTCCGCGCCTCGCTGGCCGACGTGCTCGGCGCCGGGCGTCACCGGGTCAACGTGAAGGTCACGAGCACCGATCATCTCGGCTTCCTCGGGCGAGGGGAGGGCATCGCGGCGATGGCGGTGGTGCTGCTGGAGGCGCGTTCATGAGCGACGGCTTCCGGCTCGTCTCGGAGTTCTCTCCGACCGGCGATCAGCCCCGCGCGATCGAGGAGCTCGTGGAGGGGGTGCAGCGGGGCGATCCGCACCAGACCCTGCTCGGGGTCACGGGCAGCGGGAAGTCCTTCACGATCGCCTGCGTCGTCGAGCAGCTCGGCCGCCCGACGCTGGTGATGGCACCGAACAAGACCCTCGCCGCGCAGCTCTATGCCGAGTTCAAGGAGCTCTTCCCCGACAACGCCGTCGAGTATTTCGTCTCCTACTACGACTACTACCAGCCCGAGGCGTACATCCCGACGACGGACACCTACATCGAGAAGGATTCGTCGATCAACGACGAGATCGACAAGCTGCGCCACTCGGCTACTCACTCGCTCCTGACCCGGAAGGACGTGCTGGTGGTCGCGAGCGTCTCCTCGATCTACGGCCTGGGGGCGCCCGAGCACTACGGGTCGATGCACGCCTACCTCGAGCCGGGCATGCCCTGCGTGCGTGACGAGTTCCTGCGCCAGTTGATCGACATGCTCTACGAGCGCAACGACATGGACTTCCACCGCGGCACCTTCCGCGTGCGCGGCGACGTCGTCGAGGTGTTCCCCCAGTACGAGGCCGAGCGGGCCCTGCGCATCGAGTTCTTCGGCGACGAGATCGACAGCATCGCCGAGATCGACCCGCTGCGCGGAAAGGTCCTCTCACGGCCGCGCAAGGCGATGATCTACCCGGCCAGTCACTACGTCGCGGGGGAAGCCATCCTGAAGCGGGCGATCTCGGGGATCCGCGACGAGCTGCAGAAGCGGCTCCAGTTCTTCCGCGAGTCGAACAAGCTGCTCGAAGCTCAGCGCCTCGAGCAGCGCACCATGTTCGATCTCGACATGCTCGAGCAGATGGGCTTTTGCCACGGCGTCGAAAACTACTCGCGCTGGCTCGACGGACGTGCGGCCGGCGAGACCCCCTACACCCTCTACGACTACTTCCCCGAAGACCTGCTCGTGGTGCTCGACGAGAGCCACCTCAGCGTCTCCCAGATCGGCGGCATGTTCCGCGGGGACCGAGCGCGCAAGGAGACGCTGGTCGAATACGGCTGGCGGCTCCCCTCGGCGCTCGACAACCGGCCCCTGCGCTTCGACGAGTGGGAATCGCGGGCCCCCCAGCGCATCTACGTCTCGGCCACCCCAGCGGACTACGAGCTCGAGCACTCCCAGGGCGTGGTCGTCGAGCAGATCATCCGGCCCACCGGCCTGGTCGACCCGAAGGTCGAGATGCGACCGGCCCAGGGCCAGGTGGACGACTTGCTCGAGCGGGTTCGCGCCGTCGTCGAGAAGGGCGAGCGGGTCCTGGTCACGACGCTGACGAAGCGCATGGCCGAAGAGCTCACCAACTACTACAGCGAGCTCGGGATCCGGGTGCGCTACCTCCACAGCGAAGTCCAGACCCTCGAGCGGATGGACATCATCCGCGAGCTCCGCGAAGGCAAGTTCGACGTCCTGGTCGGGATCAATCTGCTGCGCGAGGGCCTCGACATCCCCGAGGTGTCTCTGGTCGCGATCCTCGACGCCGACAAGGAGGGGTTCCTGCGATCGACGCGGTCCCTGATCCAGACGATCGGCCGCGCGGCCCGCAACGTGAACGGACAGGTAATCCTCTACGCCGACCAGGAGACCGACTCGATCCGCGAGACCTTGAGCGAGACCCAGCGGCGCCGGGAGATCCAGGAGGCCTACAACCAGGAGCACGGCATCACGCCACGCACGGTCTCGAAGCGGATCACGAGCATTCGCGAATCGATCTGGGAGCAGGATTACGTGACGGTTCCGGCCGAGGCGCCGGGTGAGGGCGTGCCGGCCCACGAGGTGCCGCGTCTCGTCGAGAGCCTGCGCAAGGAGATGCGCGAAGCGGCGCGCGAGCTCGAGTTCGAGAAGGCCGCCGAGCTGCGCGACCGGATTCAGGCGCTCGAGCGCGAGCGCATCCGGCTGGGGTAGGCGTGTCGCTGGCCGAACGTGCGGACGGGCTGCCGACCGGTCCCGGGGTGTACCTGTTCAAGAACGAGAAGGGGAGCGTCCTCTACGTCGGCAAGGCCCAGAACCTCCGCAGCCGGGTGAAGCAGTACGTCGGCGGTGGCGACGGCCGCTATCAGATCCCGAAGCTCCTGGACCGTGCGCGCGACGTCGACGTGATCGTCACGCCCAACGTGAAGGACGCCCTGCTGCTCGAGAACGAGCTGATCAAGCGCCACAAGCCCCCGTTCAACGTGCGGCTGCGCGACGACAAGCAGTATCTCGCGCTGCGCCTCCACCCGCGCGAGACCTGGCCCCGGCTGCGCGAAGTCCGGAAGTTCGCCGACGACGGCGCCGACTACTTCGGACCCTATACCTCGAGCGTCGCGATGCACGAGGCGCTCTCGAATCTGCGGCGGATCTTCCCGCTGCGGTCGTGCAGCGAAGGCACCTTCAAGGACTACCGCCGGCGCGGACGCCCGTGCATCGAGTTCGAGATGAAGCGCTGCCTCGGGCCCTGCTGCGACAAGGTGGATGCCCAGACCTACGCCGAGCTGGTGCAGGGGACCTCGCTCTTCCTCCGCGGTCGCTCGGACGAGCTGGTGAACCGGCTGCGCGAACGCATGCAGCGCGCCTCGCATGAGGAACGCTTCGAAGAGGCGGCGCGGCTCCGCGATCGCATCGGCGCCGTCGAGCGGACGGTGGAACGCCAGCAGATCGTGGGCGAGCGCCAGGCCGATCGCGACGTGTTCGGCGTGGCGCGCCGCGGAGGGGACGTCGAGCTGCACGTGCTCCATGTTCGTGAGGGTCGGGTGATCGGCGCGCAGGGCTACGGCCTCGACGACGTCGTGCTCGGCGACGCCGATCTGGTCAGCTCCTTCCTGGGGCAGTACTACGCGGTGGGGACGGGCCGGCAGATCCCGCGCGAGGTCGTGTCGCCCGTTGATCTCGAGGCGGGTGAGGCCCTCGAGTCCTGGTTGACGGATCTTGCTGAACATCGCGTGAGAGTTCGGGTTCCTCAGCGCGGTGCGCTCCGAGAGCTGGTCGAGATGGCCGACCAGAATGCCCAGCTCGGACTGCAGCGCCGGCTCGAAGCCCAGGAGAGCGTGGCCGCGACCCTGGAGGAGCTCCGCGGTGCGCTCCAGCTCCCCGAGCCGCCGCGGACGATCGAGGGCTACGACATCTCGACGCTGCACGGGACGCTCACCGTGGGGAGTCGCGTCTGCTTCGTCGACGGTCAGCCCCACAAGGCGGGCTATCGGCGCTACCGGATTCGCGAGGCGCCGCCCGACGACGACTACGCCTGCCTGCGCGAGGTGCTCACCCGGCGCCTCGCCAAGGCCGACACGGACCCGCTGCCGGACCTGCTGCTGATCGATGGCGGCAAGGGCCAGCTCGCGGTGGTCGCGGCAGCGCTCGCGGACGCGGGGCGCGAGGTTCCCGCGGCCTCGATCGCGAAGGAACGCGACGAGGACGCGCCCCAGTTCCGGGTTCGCCGCTCGGGGGGGCTCAAGGCCGAGCGGATCTTCCTCCCGAATCGAAAAGACCCGATCCAGCTGCCGCCGAGTGCGCGGGGGCTGTTGCTGCTGCAGCGCGTGCGCGACGAGTCGCACCGCTTTGCCATCGAGTTCCAGCGCTCCCTGCGCTCGAAGCAGAACTTCACGTCGATCCTCGAGGAGCTGCCCGGGATCGGTCCGGGGAAGCGGCGCACCTTGTTGAAGGAGCTCGGGACCTTGCGCGCGATTCGCGAGGCATCGCCCGAGACACTGGCCGCGCTCCCCGGCATCTCGCGCGCCAACGCCGAGACGATCCACGGCTTCTTCGCGGCGTTGCGCGGCGGCGAAGGGCAGGCCGGTTGAGCCCACCGCCACATCCAGCGAGGGAAGGCGACTGCCCATCTGGGTGCTTCGTTTCCCTTGGCTGGGTGCTTCGTTTCCCTCGGCGGTCGTGGGCGGGGGAGACGCCCGATCGGATCGCGGCGCGGGAAGGTCCCGGGGTTCGGGGACTTGGCGTCGCAGCTGCACACGCCTGGGGCCGTGGCATCGATCTTGCTCATTTTCTCGTCCCATGGGACGAAAACCGCTCGAACTGCACACCCCGGACCCCCACCGCGTCCAGCTCAGCGAGGAGCTGGTGCGGCTCGGCCTGTCCCGCGACGAGGCAGAGCCCCTGGCCGGCGAACTGCTCCGGATGGCCGAGAAGCTGCCGGCTGCCGAGTATCGGGCGCTCGTCGAAGGAGTCGTGCTCGGCCAGCGCCTGCGACGCGCCGGGAGCGGCATCCACGAGAGCGGCACCTCGAGCCTGACCCCGATCCTCGAAGACTTCGCCAGCGAGTTGAAGAAGCTCGACGAGGGACTGCGCGTGCTCACCGCGTATCTGGTCCGACTGCGCGACGAGACGCGCGGGAGCCGCGACCAGACGCTGCACTGATCCCACGAGTCCTGCTGGGCGCGTCGACGCACGGAAGTCGCGCGCGGTAACGTCTCGCCACTCCGGTCCCGCGGAGTGTGCGCGTGCTCGTAGCGCTCACGTCGTGCGTCGCCCTCGGCATCGTTGCGGCCGATCTCGGCGGCCTCTCGACGGCCGCCTGGAGCGCGTCGGCAGCCCTGGGAATCGGACTGGGCCTGGGGCCGCGGAGACGCGCCCTCGCAGCGCTGCTGTTGGCCTTCCTCGCGGGTCACGATGCGCAGCAGGGCGTGCTGGCCCGCGCAGAGGGGGCGCGTGCAGCGCCTGCTGGAGGGGCGGTCTTCGAGGGCGTAGTCACGGGGCGCAGCGGGCTGGTCGAGCCGCATTGGCTCGAGTTCGCGTCGCTGCGCGGGCTCCCCGGCGCCCGGCTGCGGGTCTACGGCGCGATCTCGGCGCTCGAAGCGCAGGCCCGTCGCGGCGAGCGTTGGCGTCTGCGCGTCACGCTGCGGCCCGAGCGGGTGGCGCGCAATCCAGGCGGGCCGTCCCCCCGCAGACTCGCGCGTCGCGGGATCGGCCAGCGCGCGTCCCTCCGGCACCCGGGTCTGGCGGTACGCCGCGGCGCGGCACCGCGGTCCAGCGGGAGCATCGCCCGGGCGCGCGTCGCTCTCGCGAAGCGCATGGAGGCGGCCGGGGACGACAGCGGCCTCTGGCGCGGCCTGGTGCTCGGGGATCGCGGGGCGATCGCGCCCGGGGCCCGCGAGGCGTTTCGGCGACTCGGTCTTTCCCACCTGCTGGCGGTCTCGGGTTGGCACCTGGCGTGGTGGTGCGTCGTGAGCTTTGCGGTGTTCGCCGCGTTGTTCGCGCGCAGTGCTCGCGCGGGTCGGCGCGGGGACACGCGTCGTGCGGCGCTGGGCCCCGCGGCGCTCTGCGGGTTGGGCTACGCGGCGCTGGCAGGCGGCGCGGTCCCCGTACAGCGCGCCGCGGGTCTTCTCGTGGCGGGCGTCGTCGCTCAGTGGCTGCGGAGACCCGTCCGGCCCGCTCCCGCGTTCGCCTGCATTGGTGGCGCCGTGCTCGTCTCGGCACCGGCGGAGCTCTTTGCGCTCGGCGCGCAGCTGTCGTTCGGGGTCGTGGCCGCTTTGCTGTGGGCTCCGCGTCCGCAGGGCGAGCACCTCCGCCTCGTCTGGGTGCGAACACCGCTCGTCGCGTGGATGGCGAGCCTTCCGATCCTGGCGGCCCACGGGCTGGCCGCGTCGCCGGCCGGCGTGTTGGCGAATCTCGTCTTGCTTCCCCTGTTTGCGTTGGGCGTGCTTCCACTCGCGTTCCTCGGCGCGGCCGCGCTGCTCGTGGGGGTGGCGCCCGAGGCGGAGTGGGTGCGGGCCGCGACGGCGGCGAGCGAGCACGGCCTGGCGGCGCTGCGAGACGGCGCCGAGTGGATCCCCCTGCCGCGAGCTCCCGCTTTGGGCGCGGTGGGATGGGGTCTGCTGGCCGCGCTGTGGGCAGCGGCCTGGTGGAGTCCGGGGCTCGGGCGGAGAGCTTTGTTCGTATGCCTAACCTGGCTTTGGATTACGATCTCCGTGTCTCCCGCAGCGAGCCCCGAACTCGTGGCGTTCGACGTCGGCCAGGGCGACGCGACGCTCGTGCGCGGCCGACGCGCGGTGGTGTTGGTCGATGGGGGGCCCGCCTATCCGGATGGCCGCGACGCCGGGGCCCTCCGCGTCGTCCCCGGCCTCGCGGCACTCGGCGTGGAGCGGCTCGATCTCGTGATCGCCACCCATGCCGATCTCGATCACCGTGGTGGCCTCGGATCGGTGCTCGACTCCGTACCCACCCGGGAGCTCTGGCTGCCCCACGGCGCGCCGGCCGACCCGGGCTTCGACGCGCTCGTGCGGCGCGCGCGCGAGCGCGGGGTGACCGTCCGTGAGGTCGGGAGGGGGAGTCCGCGCCGGCGCTTCGGGGATCTGCTCGTCGACCCCCTCTGGCCGCCGCGGGGAGGCTCGGGATCGCGCAACGCACGCTCGCTGGTGGTGCGCATCGATCTCGAAGGGGGCGCGCGGGTGCTGCTTCCCGGGGACATCGACGTCGAGACCGAAGCTGCGCTCATCGCGACCGCGGCGCCGCTCGACGCCGAGCTGTTGCTCCTCCCGCACCACGGCAGCGGCGGATCGAGTTCGAACGCGCTGTTGCGCGCCGTCGCACCGCGCTGGGCCTGGGTATCGGCCCCGTGCCGCGGCCGCTTCGCGCTGCCCCACGTCGCGGTGCGGGCCCGACTGGCCGGTCGCGAGATTCCCTGGGGTTGGACCGGACGCGATGGAGCGCTCCGCGTCCCGTTGCGCGGTCCGCTGCTTCCGAAGTCGAGCGGTGAGGCCTACGCGTGCGGGTCGGGCGAGCCGGCCTCGGCGACGCCGAGGAGCTCGCGCTGATAGGCGTCCAGGCTGGCGAAGCTCGGCGGCGCCCCGTCGAAGGACGTGACCGCGCTGACGGCGCCGGTCGTCAGCAGGGCTTCGGCAAGCGCGCGCAGGCGGTCGAGCATCGGCTTGTCGGCGCTCGCGGGCAGCGACAGCCGCACGATGCGCAGCGGCTCCTGTCCCGCGTCGTTCCAGTTGAGCAGCGCGTCGAGCACCGGCGTGTCCGCGATGCGGGCCCACGCCAGGCCGCCGATCCGAGCCGTCGCGAGCCGAGAGGTCTTGCCTCCAGGACTCTGGAGGTGGAGCTGTCCCGCCTTCAGTCCCTGTACCCGGGCGTTCACGATCTTCGCGCTGGGGAAGCGCACCTCGGCGAAGGCGGCCTGCGCGGGCTCTGCGGCGACCGCCAGCGGATCCTCCGCGTCGAGCTCGAGCTTCGAGAGATCGCCCGGATCGAAGGAGTCGAGTTCGGCCGGGTCGAGTCCGGCGTCTCCCGGCGCGGTGCCCGCGTCCGCGAGATCGAGTCCCGCACCATCGCCGAGATCCATTCCGCCCCCGAGGTCGATGCTGCGTTCCTCACCCGGTGTGGGCGCGGGGCCGCCGGAGGAGCCGGGCTCCGCCAGTTCGAGCGACCCGCTGTCGTCCTCGGCCGCGAGATCGACCGCGTGTGGATCCACGCCTGCCGAGGTCGCGGTGTGACTCCCATTTTCGTCGAGGCCGAGCGCGTCGTCTGCGTCGAGGTCGAGGTCGTTCGGATCGATGGGCGGAGGTTCGGGCGCCGCGGGCGCCGCGGGCGCCGCAGGCGCTGCCGGCGCCGTGCGAGCGGCCTCGAGGGGCGCCTCCTCGAGGTGCTTCGGGTCGGCCTCGATCCGAGCGATCCAGGCTTCGAGCTTCTGGCGCTTCGGTCCCTCGAAGGTCGCCTGGGCGAGCACCCATTGCAGGGCTTCGATTGCGGTGGCGCCGTGGAGCGGCTCGACGGTCTCTGCGATCCGCAAGGCCGCGCCCACGCTGAGCTGAGACGCATCGACGCGAATTGCGCCGCCGAGCGTGGCGGCAGCGGCCCGGGGGTCTCCCGCGGCGATCAGGCGGTCGGCCAGGGCGAAGCGGGTCGCGAGGGGAAGGGAGACCGAGGCGGTCGGTGCGATCCGCGCCCAGATCCGGGCCGCGAGGTCGGGCTGGTTCTGTTCCAACGCCCGCAGCACGAAGCGCGAGGCCACCTGCTGGGCATCGCGTTGGCGCTGACACTCGGCGGCGACGTCGCAGAGTGCTTCGATGACCGGCGCGTCTGCGGCATCGCCGGTGAGGGCGCGGTCGAGGGTGTCGTAGGCGTCGCCCGGTCGACCCTCGGCCCGCGCGGTCGCAGCCGCCTTCAGGGTCTTCTTCAAGGGCGCCGCGGTCTTCACCGGTTCGCGCGCGCGGCGCTCCTCCCACCCGAGGAAGGAAAGACCGACCGCGACGCCGATGCCGAGCGCCGCGGTCACGCCGGCCGGTGCGAAGCCGTGGGACGCGACGGGCCCGGCGAGCGGGGCCTGGGCGTCGAGCACGATCGAAGCCAGCAGCCAGACCGGGGGCAGCACCAGGACGGGCAGGGTGACGTCCCGGCTGGAAGACGCGGGACCGATGCGCAGGCCGAGACCGGTGCTCCAGCCGCGCACCGTGGCGGCGGCCACCAACCCGGCCAGGAGCGGGGTCGGGCCGACCCAGCCGGCTGCGGCCTCCCCGTACAGCGCACGATCGACGCCGAAGGCGGCCAGCATCCAGAGGAGCAGGGCGCCGCCAAAGGCCCCAGGGCCCCAGCGGGCTTCGAGCTGGGGACCGGCCAGGGCGAACAGGAGCACCGTCGAACACAGGTGGAGACCGGATCCGTGCAGCCAGATCGCGGTCAGGACGCTCGGAAACGTGCCCCCAGCGCTCGAGACCCCCAGCCGCTCGGCCGGCAGGCCACCGGCGACGGCGTTGCCGACTCCGGCCAGCACCCACAACAGCAGCAGCGCCCCACACAGCCAGGGGACGCGGCCCGGTGCACCCTCGAGAAGCGGTCGAAACATGGTCCCCCGGCGTATCGTCGCGCCCGGGCCCGCGCTGGAGCGCTCCGGGGGCGGGAGGGTGTGCTGGCTATGCTGCCGAGGTGAGCCAAGACGACGACGGCCACGCCTGGGCCACCACGTCGGTGGTGCGCTTCGGGCCCGATGGATCCGCGCCCGGGCCGGACGCGGTGGCGCGGGAGGAGCCTCTCGAGATCCAGCTCGGCGGCACGGCGTTGGCGGTCGTGATGCGGACTCCAGGCCACGACCGGGAGCTCGCCCTGGGCTTCCTCCGCACCGAGCGCGTGATCGAATCGGTCGAGCAGGTGGTGTCGGTACGCCACTGCCGTCACGCCGCGGACCCGGCGAGCGCCGACAACGTGGTGCGTGTGGTGCTTCGCGAGGACGTGCGCGTCGACTGGGAAGCCCTGCGGCGCCACTTCTACGCCAGCAGCAGTTGCGGGCTCTGCGGCAAGGCCACCATCGACAACGCCCTCGCGGTGGCACCGCCCTTGGAGGATGACGCCGCGTTCCACGCGGCGTGGTTGACGAGCCTGCCTGTGCAACTCGAGCGCGCACAGCGGGGCTTCGCGCGTACCGGAGGACTGCACGCCGCCGCGCTGTTCGCCCCGGATGGATCCCACCTGGTGACGCGCGAAGACGTCGGTCGACACAACGCCGTCGACAAAGTGCTGGGCTGGGCGTTGCGGCACGCGCGCACTTCGCTCGCGGGTCACGTCTTGCTGGTGTCGGGTCGGGTCTCCTTCGAGATCGTGCAGAAGGCGTTGGCCGCGCGCATTCCCCTCGTCGCGGGCGTGTCGGCTCCGTCATCGCTCGCGATCGAGTTCGCGGAGCGCGCCCGGTTGACCCTGGTCGGTTTCTTGCGGGGCCCGCGATTCAACGTGTACGGTGACGTTTCGCGCGTGCAGGGGGCGACAGGTGAGCGAGTCGAAGCCGACGGCGAGGCAGGGGAGCGGGTCGAGCGCGTCACCCAGCGAGGCCACGACGCCTGAGCCCGTGCGGGTGTCGCGCGCTGCGGCTCCGGGCAGCGATCCCGCCGACCGCGCACCTGCCGGCGGTTTCGGCTCCATCGTATCCACGTTGCGCACGAGCCAGCGCGAGCTCGGTCCGCTGCGCGCCTTGCGCGTGCTGGGCGACGTGAACCAGAACCACGGCTTCGACTGTCCGGGCTGCGCCTGGCCCGACCCCCGCGAGCGCGCGACGACCGAGTTCTGCGAGAACGGCGCGAAGGCGGTGGCCCACGAGGCCACCACGAAGCGGCTGCGTCCCGAGTTCTGGAAAGCCTGGTCGCTGGCCAGTCTGCAGGAGCAGAGCGACCACTGGCTCGAACAGCAGGGGCGCCTCACCGAACCGCTGCATCGTCCCGCGGGCGCGGATCACTACGAGCCGATCTCCTGGGACGCGGCGATCCAAGGCATCGCGCAGAAGCTGCGCGGGCTGCCGTCACCCGATCAGGCGGTCTTCTACACCTCGGGTCGCACCAGCAACGAGGCGGCGTTCCTCTATCAGCTCCTGGCGCGCTGCTTCGGCACCAACAACCTGCCCGACTGTTCGAATCTGTGTCACGAGTCGAGTGGCGTGGGGCTCACGGATGCGATCGGTGTCGGGAAGGGAACCGTCGGCCTCGAGGACTTCGAGATCGCCGACTTGATCTTCGTGATCGGGCAGAACCCGGGCACGAACCACCCGCGCATGCTCAGTGCGCTCCAGGCGGCGAAACGGCGCGGTGCCCAGATCGTCGCGATCAACCCGCTGCGCGAGCGCGGGCTCGTGCGCTTCGCCCACCCTCAAGAGCCTCTCGCCTGGCTCGGTCGCGGGACGCCGATCGCAGATCACTACCTGCAGGTGCGGGTGGGGGGCGATGTCGCGTTGCTGAAGGGGCTGGCGCTCGCGGTCCTCGAGCTCGAGGACGCACGCCCGGGCCAGGTGCTCGACCGCGCCTTCCTGCGCGCCCACACCGCCGGGTTCGAGGCCTGGCAGCGCGACCTGCGCGCGCAGGACCGCGCGACCCTCGAACGACGCAGCGGGATCTCCGCGGAGCAGATGCGCTCAGTGGCCGAGCTCTACGCACGCTCGGAGCGCGTGATCGCCTGCTGGGCGATGGGGATCACCCAGCACCGCCACGGCGTCGCCAACGTGCAGGAGATCATGAACCTGCTGCTGCTGCGGGGGAACATCGGGGTCCCCGGCGCCGGTGCGTGTCCCGTGCGCGGACACTCGAACGTGCAGGGCGATCGGACCGTCGGGATCACCGAAAAACCGGGCGCAGGCTTCCTCGACGCACTGGCCCGCGAGTTCGATTTCGAGCCGCCGCGCGAACCCGGCCACGACGTCGTCGCTTCGATCCGGGCCATGCGCGAGGGCCGCGTGCGCGCCTTCGTCGGCATGGGCGGGAACTTCGCCGCCGCGTCGCCGGACACCGAGGTGACGGCGCTGGCCCTGCGTCAGTGTGAGCTCACGGTCCAGGTGTCCACGAAGCTCAACCGCTCCCATGTGGTCTGCGGCCACGAGGCCTACATCCTTCCGTGTCTCGGCCGGACCGAGCGGGACGACCAGTTCGCGGGAACCCAGTTCGTGAGCGTCGAGAACTCGATGAGCGTGGTGCACCGCAGTCAGGGGTCGCTCGCTCCAGCCTCCGAGTCGCTCCGGAGCGAACCGGCGATCGTGGCGGCGCTGGCCCAGGCAATCCTCGACGACAGCGCCGCCGTGCCCTGGGGCCCCTTCGCTTCGAACTACGACCGGATTCGCGACGCCATCGAGCACACGGTCCCCGGCTTCGAAGACTACAACCAGCGCGTGCGCGCACCCGACGGCTTCGTGTTGCCGAGCGGCGCGCGCAGTCGGCGCTTCGACACGCCGGACGGCCGCGCCCAGTTCCGGGTGCACGCGCTTCCCGAAGACGCGGTCGATCCGGATCGCTTCCGGCTCACGACGATCCGCAGCCACGACCAGTTCAACACCACCGTCTACGGCCTGGACGATCGCTACCGCGGCGTCGAAGGCGATCGTCGCGTGGTCTTCCTGCACCCCGAAGACCTCCGCGCCCACGCACTCGCGCCCGGTGATCGCGTCGACCTCACCAGCCACTTCGAGGGCGAGACCCGCACGCTGCGCGGATTCAAGGCCTGCGAGTACGATCTGCCGCGCGGCTGCGCCGCCACCTACTTCCCCGAAGCGAACCCGCTCGTCCCGATCGGCAGCTTCGCCGAGGGGAGCCACACGCCGAGCTACAAGTCGATCGAGGTCTCGATCACCGCCGCGCGATCGAGCTGAGCCTCAGGCGGCCTCTTGGGGGTCGCAACCGCCGTGGCAGATCGAGCGCGGCGAGGTGTGCGCCAGGTTCTCGGGCTCGATCTGGATCGTCGCGTGATCGATGCCATGGTCGTTGCCGAGCAGGGTGTAGGCGTCGGTGAGCAGGTCTTCGTGCAGACCGGGGCGCGCGACGACGAGGTGGCAGGAGAGGGCGACCTGCCCCTGGCCGAGGGTCCAGACGTGAAGGTCGTGGACGCTGCTCACACCGCTGAGGTCGCCCAGTCCGCGTCGCACCGCGTCGACGTCGACATGGCGCGGCGCGGCTTCCATCAGGACGTCGACGGCCTCGCGGATCAGGTGCCACGCCGAGAAGAGGACGAGGGCGGAGATCGCCAGGGAGGCGGCGGGGTCGGCCCAGGTCCAGCCCCAGGCCCAGATCGCGAAGCCCGCCAGCATGGCGCCGACGCTTCCCAGCGCATCGGAAAGCACGTGGAGCCAGGCCCCGCGGAGGTTCAGGCTGTGCTCGTGCCCTCCGCCGAGGACGCGCAGGGCCAGCACGTTCACGAGCAGGCCCCCGCTGGCGATTCCGAGCACGCCCATCCCGAGCACCGGTTGCGGCGCTCGGAAGCGCTCGAAGGCCTCGACGCTGATCAGCACCGCGACGACCACGAGCGCGACGCCCTGGGCCAGGGCCGCGAGGATTTCGGCGCGCGAGCGCCCCCAGGTCCAGCGATCATCCGCGGGGCGCGTGGCCACCCAGGCCGCGAACAGGGCGAGCGACAGGGCCCCGACGTCCGAGAGCATATGGCCGGCGTCGGCCAGCAGGGCGAGCGAGCCGGTCCACCAGCCCCCGATGAGCTCGACGACCAGATAGCTCGCCGCCAGCGCGAGGGCGATGCTCAGGGGCCGCTGGTTGCTGACGGCCGGGTCCGCCGGGCCGTGGGCGTGGCCGACGTGTTCGTGGCCTCCCGGGCCGGCTTGGGTCGCCATCGGACCAGGATACCCTGCGGCCATGACTCCGCCGAACGCGCATCGCCGGGCTCGGTTCCAGGCGCTGGTAGGCCTCGGGGTGACGCTGGGACTGACCGCACTGGGTTGCAGCACGCGCTGGGACGCCGCCGGCTGGGCCGAGACGCGTCCCGAGCTCGCTGGCCAGCCGCTCGGACATCTGGGCGACGCGACACCCTACGTGCTGCCGGTGGCGGGCGAGCTGCGCTGGTTCCTGTGTCGCTGGAGCGGGGACGCCCCGGTTCCAGTGGCCGTTTCCGAAGCGGTGTCACCCGCCGAGCGCGTTCTGATCGAGCGGGCCCTGGTGGCCTGGGAAGACGCGGTTCCGGGCCTGCGCTTCTCGCGCGGGGGGCAGGGGCGCGTCGGGATCCGCGTCGACATCGTGCCGTTCCGTCGCCGCGGTGCGCGGGCGGCGGTCGACTGCCGGGTCTCCGGCGTGCGCGCGTCCGGGGCGTTCGCGGCCGAGGTCGTCGCGGCCGCCGTCTTGATCCCGCGCTCCGAGGGGGACCCCTTCGGCCGTCCGGTGCGACTCGGCGAGGCGGAGCTCCTCGGGAGCCTCGTACACGAGTTGGGCCACGCCCTCGGCCTCCAGGGGCACGCCCCGGGCGGCGAGTCGAGCGTGCTGGCGCGAGAGGCGTTCGAGGTGCGCCGGGTCGGCGCGCGTTTGCTGGCGGGCGGGCGCCTCGACGAGCCCGCGATGCGTGCCCTCTACGCCGTGCCTTCGGGCGTCGTCGTGCTGCGTCAGCCCGTGGCGTCCGAGCTCGCAGATGCGAGCGAGGGCGGCTGGCGGGTTCGACTCGGCGACGGGGCCGTCGAATGGTCCACGGAGACGAGACCCGACCTCAGGTATCGCATGAGGTTTCCGGCCGAAGTATTGGATGGAACGAGGGCGTTCGCTGAGGCTTACGAGGGCCCGGAATCCCTCAGCCCACGCTCGGATCGATCTCGCGCGCCTTCTGGGCCAGGTTCGACGCTGCCGCCACCTCACCGAGTGCCTTGAGTACGACCGAGAGGTGCATCACGACCTCGGCGTTGCGCGGCTCCAGCTCGTAGCCGCGTTCGAGGTGCTGGCGCGCCCGGATCGGGTCCGACGGGGGCGCCTTGAACAGCGCCCAGCCGAGTGCGCCCTGGTAGGTGGCGTCCTCGGGCCAGAGCTCGACCGCCGGGCGCAGGAACTCCAGGGCGCCCTTGAAGTTGCCCTGCCGCATGAGGATCTCGCCCTTGCGGTAGTTCGTCTCGGCCGCGGCGAGCCGCTCGGCGTCGAGATCGGTCTCGTCGGACTCGAGCGAGGCGTCGTAGCTGCGTCGGCGGTTCGGATCGACCAGCACGCTGTGGGCCTTGCCGATGGCTGCGAACACCTTGCCCGCCTTCTCCTGGGTCTCGCGGTCGAGGCCGGCGCGGGCGAGGGCGTCCGGGTGATAGCGCTTCGCGGCGGCGCGGTAGGCGTTCTTGATGTCCGCCGGTGCCGCGTTCTGTTCGATCCCGAGCAGCTCGTAGTAGTCGAGGTCGGCCAGTGCGACGTATTTCTGGGACACCTCGAGCATCAGCACTTCGTCCATGCCGCGCTCGCCCGCGTCGTCGGCTTCCGCCGTGGGGGCGGCGTCGGCGGCCTCGGCCTGGACCTCCTCGGTGAGGATGATCTCGATCTCCGGCTCGATCTCGAGGACGGGCTCTTCTTCGGTGTCTTCGGTCTCGGGGAGGGGCTCGCTGTAGTCGACCGCGCGGATCGCGTCGATCAGCCAGGCCGCGGCGAGCGCGCGCGGAGTCTTCGCGTTCTGGAGCGCGCGCCAGAAGGTGCGCGTCCCGTCGAGGCCATCGATCAGCGCCGCCACCGAGTCGTCCCAGAGCAGGCGCTCCTGGATGCGGGACAGGCGCCGATTGCGCGCGACGGTCTCGTTCAGGTGGGGCTGGAGCGCGAGCATGACGTTCTCGGCGCTCCAGTGGGTCTCGATCCCGTCCTGGATGACGGTCAGGAGGTCGACGCGGAAGGGCTGGGCCTTCTCCGAGGGGGCGTCCTGGGGCTCGACGACGAAGGAACCGCGCGGCCAGCCGAAGCAATCGACCAGACGGGTCCGCACCTGCTCCTTGAGCGCCAGGAAGAGCTTCTTGGGTTCGATGAACCCGAGCTCGAGGAGGGCCGCGCCTTCTTTCACCTTGCGCTTGCTGACGTGCTCCGAGACCTGGCGGTACTGGTCGTGGTCGAGGAGTCCCTGATCGAGCAACTGCACGCCGAGGGTCTCGCTGGCGAGCGATGATTCCGCCGAGATCGGAGCCCCCCGCTGAAAGCGGAACACCTTGGTGTGGGGCTCGCGCGTGAGATGCAGGAGCCCATCGAAGCTTGCGCTGGCGAGGTCCAGCAGCAGCTTCGGAAGCGGAATCTCGGCGAGTTCGCCCCTCTCCGGAATCGCCACCATCGCCACGCTTTCGGGCGATTCCGCGCTCGACTTGAAGGGGCCGGGCCCCGGTGGTCAGGCGACGCGGCGCTGGGATCGCGCGATCTGGAACGCCAGGGCGATCGCCGGCTCGAGATCCTTGAGGGTCAGCAGCGGTGGGTGTTCGAGGTCGGCCAGCACCGCATCCGAGAGCGGGGAGGGGTCGACGAAGAGGGTCTCGGCTCCCCAGGCCTCGGCCGTCTGGACCAGCTGCTCGAGGGCCATCGCGCCGAAGGCCTCGTCGACGATGGCGCCGCCGAGGTCCAGGACGATGACCGTGACCTCGGCCGCCCCCGGATCGCGCGCGAGGAGCTCGATCGCCTGCAGGGTCTCGTCCGGGCCCGCGTAGGGCAGGACCATCACGGGACCCCAGATGTGCACGGCGGCGGCGCCCCGCTCGACGGCCTCGAGGTCGCCGGGCTCGCCCGGGAGATCGCGACCGGCTTCGCGCGCGAAGCGTTCGCGGACCAGGGCGCGGAATTGCTCGAAGGGCAGGGCGGAGAGACTCTGGGCGGCGACCGCGTCGCCCTCCCAGGCGTCGACCTCGCGCGCCTCGAAGCGGCAGCTGTCGGCCCCGGTGGCACTGCACTCGATCTCGACCGCGAGCAGGTCCACGTCGAAGGCGCCGGACAGCCAGCCCGAGGTGTAGCCGGCGCTCAGATAGCAGACGACGTGGTCGCCGGCGCCCACGGCCGAGAGGTGGGCCGTCGCTTCGTGTTGGTCGGGCCAGCTGCCCTCGACCCGGATCGCGTTCGGGGTGTGCGTGTCGGTGCTCGAACGCAACGGCATCCGCAGCGGTGGCGCCAGGGCCGGGCCGGTCTGGTGACAGCCGCGGTCGGGGGTCGACGCCAGTGCGCGTGTCACGTCCTGGAGGCCGTGCAGGAACCCCATCTGGAGCAACGCGGTGCGCTGCTCGTCGGGGTCGAGCTCGCCGGCCAGCTCGGCGTGCAGCGTCGCCAGGAACGCCGGGTCGAGCAGGATGCGCGAATCGCGCTCGAGGACGGCTTCCGGGTCGAAGCCGATCTCGGGCGTGGATCCGTCGGAACAGGGGGTGTGCATGAGGGCGGTTTCTCTGTCTCAGTCCTGGATGAACGAGTAGATGTCGAACTTCTCGCCCTTCTTGATGAAGCCTTCGCCCTCGCGCTCGAGGAGCGCGAGCAGGGCGGCCGTCACCTTCGGGTCGAACTGGGTGCCGGTGTACTTGTGGATCTCCGAAACCACGACCTCGAGCGAGAGCGCTTTGCGGTACGGGCGGTCGCTGGTCATGGCTTCCACCGTGTCCGCAACCAGGATGATGCGACTCGGCAGCGGGATCTGGTCGCCACGCAGCCGATCCGGGTAGCCACGATCCGAGCCGTCGTACCACTCGTGGTGGTGACGTACGCAGGGCGCCACGTCCTTCAGGAACTCGACGGGCTCGAGGATCCGGTACCCGATCTCCGGGTGCGCCTTGATCTCCTCGTACTCCTCGGGCGTCAGCCGGTCGGGCTTCGTGATCACGGCGTCGCGAACGCCGATCTTGCCGACGTCGTGGAGGAGTCCCGCGATGTAGACGCGCTCGATCACGTCCTTCGGGTGGTTCATCTCGCGCGCGATCTTCGAGGCGTACACGCCGACCCGTTCCGAGTGGCCGCGCGTGTACGCGTCCTTTGCGTCGACGGCCTCGGAGAGGGTGCGGATCGTCTGGACGTAGGCGGTGCGCAGCTGCTGGTGCTTCGCGGCCACCTGCTTCGTGCGGTCGCGGACCTTCTCTTCCAGGTTCCGGTTCATGTCCTGGAGCTTGAAGTTCTGCTCGCGCGTGATGTGGTTCAGGCGCTTGATCTCGCCCTTCAGGGCCGAGTGATCGAAGGCCTGGCGCAGCGTGGCGCGCAGCTCGTCGTCGTTCCAGGGCTTCGTGATGAGCCGGTAGATCTCGCCGCGATTGATCGCGTCGACGGCCACGTTCATCTCGGTGTAGCCCGTCAGCATCATGCGCACGATCTCGGGATGGGCCTCCCGCACCTGGGCGAGGAAGTCCACGCCCGACATCTCGGGCATGCGCTGGTCGGTGACCACGACCTGGGTCGGGTACCGGTCGAGCAGCTCGAGCGCTTCACTCGCGCGGCTGGCGACCAGGACGTTCATGTCCTCGCCGCGCAGCAGACGCTGCAGCGCTTTCAGAATGTTGACCTCGTCATCGACGAAGAGGACGGTGTGTTCGTGTCGCATCCGAAACTCCTGGGTCTGGACCATCGCGTGAGCAACATGCAGGGCCGTCCAGACGTGCACCTTCCCCTATCAAGTGTCGTGCCAAATACCGAGGCAGGCGGAGAAAGGGCGGGCGCAACGTGGCTTGGCGTACCGCGTTGCCGATTGGGGATTCCCGGGCGCGAGTCCCGGCCCCGGGACGTTTCTGGGCAGCGGTTGGCCCAGCTGCGCATCGCCGACGAGCGCTTGCCGCTCACGGAGACGAGAAGGCGTCGGCAGGTGAGGGCGTAAGTCGAGACTGCCGGGGCGATCTTCGCGAGTTGCCGCCCGGGCGCGCCTGCTGGGATCGGCAACGGCGCGGCAGCATCCTCTCGAATCCGAGACGTCGCACGCCTGGGCCCTGCCCTCGGGATCGCGAGACGCGCCTCGAGTACCCTCCGCGCCGAGCCTGCGCACCCGTTCTGGGGGAGCGCACCGAGGAGATCTCTCTTGGCCCAACCGTCCCTGCGTCCCGAGCTGTCCCTGATGGACGGCCGCTTCTATGCCGAGGATCCGCACCCGCGCTTTCGCTGGATGCGGGAGAACGAGCCCGTCTACTGGGACGAGGAAGCGAAGCTCTGGGGCATCACCCGTCACGCGGATCTGCTCACGTGCTCGAAGGACAGCGAGACCTACTGCAACCGCTTCGGGATGCGCCCCGACTCGCCGCCGATCCCGTCGATGATCAACTTCGATGGCGACTACCACAAACGGCGCCGGAACCTGGTGAACCGCGGCTTCACGCCGCGCCGCGTGGCCGCCCACGAGACGAAGATCCGCAGTCTGTGTGCGGGCCTGATCGAGAACGCGAAGCAGCGGGGCGCGGTCGACTTCGTGCGCGACGTGGCTGCGCCGCTTCCGATGATCGTGATCGGCGACATGCTCGGGGTGCGCCCGGAGGACCGGGACGATCTGCTGCGCTGGTCCGACGACCTGATTGCGGGACTCTCGTTGTCGGCGCCGCCCGAGGCGCTCGCTGCGGCGGGCCTCGCGGCCCAGGAGTACGCGACCTATTGCGCCGCGGTGGTGGCCGAGCGGCGCGCGAACTCGCCGGGGGACGACCTGATGAGCATCCTGGTGCACGCCGAGATCGACGGGGAGCGCCTCGACGACGAGGCGCTGCTGCAGGAGTCCCTGCTGATCCTGGTGGGCGGCGACGAGACGACGCGCCACGTGATCACGGGGGGCATGTACGCCTTGCTCCAGCACCCCGAGCAGTGGCAGGCGCTGCGCGAGGGAAGGGTCCCGATCCCCCAGGCCGTCGAGGAGATGCTGCGCTGGGTCACGCCGATCCAGAACATGGCGCGCACCGTGACGCGGGACGTCGAGCTCCAGGGGCGCTCGCTACACGAGGGCGACAAGCTGTTGCTGCTCTATCCGTCCGGGAATCGGGACGAGGCCGTATTCGAGGAGCCGGACCGTTTCGACATCACCCGCGATCCGAACCCGCACCTGGCCTTCGGCGGCTACGGGGCGCATTTCTGTCTGGGGTCGTCGCTGGCGCGCCTCGAGCTGCGCGTGATGTTCGAAGAGCTCACGGCGCGAGTCGACACGATGACGTTCGACGACGACGCGGCGCCGCCCTACCGGAACTCGAACTTCATCACCGGGCTCGAGCAGATGCCCGTGCGGATGGCCTGAGCATCCGGCAACTCCCAGCTCAACCGCGCGCCGCGCTCGGGACGCGATCCCGAAACGCAGCGATCCCGGTCGGGGGCGTCTCCGCCCCGCCGGGAATCGCGCTCGGCCCCAAACTAGGCCGAGACTTGAACTAGGGGTGCTGACCGATCGGGTCCGCGAAGGTGAAGCGCGCCGGGGCGCCCACCAGCGGGCCGAGCGGCTTGCCGAGGTCGCCGGGCCGCGTCACCGCCATGATCGGGGCAACGGGGAACACGTAGGCCACCGTGCCGACCACGGTCATCGCGAGGCCCACGGGCCGCATGACGAGGACATCGAAGATCATCGGCACGGTCGCCGGCTCCGTGTCCACCTGATAGGCGCGGTTGTTGGCCGCGGCCGGGACCGCCAGCGTCAGGACGAGTGCCGCGGTTGCCAGAGCTGCCACAAAGCGTCGAATCCGATTCTGCATCGGCGTTCACTCCTTCCGAGAACGAGACTCCGGGCTTATCGACCGCACGCCGACGGGGTTGACGGTCCAAACGCCGCGTCGCGACGCCCGCTCTGGGGCGCGAAGCGCCGGGAGCCAGCGGCCACGGGTGTCTGTGGGGCGCGGTTGCCGGCAAAAGAAAATCGCCCGCCGGCCCCTTGCCGGGCCTATTCCGGCCAGGCAGGCCAGTCGCGCTGGACCGACAGTTTCCACTCGGGTCGGCGGCGTTCCAGGTAGGCCATCACGCCCTCGATCGCGTCGGCGCGTCCCATCAGGTGATGGTGGAGCTCGGTCTCCTTGCGCTCGACGTCGCTCGGGCTGAGGGCGCTGCTCTCCCAGAGCAGGCGCTTGGTCACCGCGACCGAGAGCGGAGCGGCATGGATGGCCATGTCGCGCGCGATCTCGAGCGCCGCCGGGAGCACCTCGTCCGCCGGTAGCACGCGCGAGGCGAGGCCCAGCGCCAGGGCCTCGGCGCCGTCGATCTTGCGACCGGTCAGCAACAGATCCGCCGCGCGACTCAAGCCCACGATGCGGGGCAGGGTGTAGTGGGCGTAGGCGTCGGGCATCACGCCGCGCCGGACCTGCACGATGCCGTACTTCCCTTCCGCGGCGAACACGCGGAGGTCGCACTGCAGGGTCATGGAGAGTCCGAGCCCGATCGCGTGGCCGTTGACGGCGGCGATCACCGGCTTGCGCACCGCGAACGCCGGCGGATCGAAGGCCGCCGCGCTGAAATCCGACGCGTCCTGGGCGGCGAAGGTGTCCTCGCCGGCGCCCATGTCGGCGCCCACGCAGAAACTGTCGCCCCGGCCGGTCAGCACCACGGCGCGGATCGCGTCGTCCTCGTCGCAGCGGCGGTACGCCTCGCCGAGGGCTGTGCCCATCGCGCCGCTGAATGCGTTGCGGGCCTCGGGGCGATCGAGGGTGATGCAGGCGACGCCGTCGGCGTCGACTTCGAAGGCGAGATCTTGGGGGGCCACGACGACAGGTCCTCGGGTCAGCGGTCGTCGGCGGCGGTGATGCGGATCCAGCGTCGCTGATCGATCCGCCCGGCGAGCCGCGACAGCAGGTCGGTGAGACGAAGCTGCCAACCATACTTCTTCTGCAGCACGCGGTGCGCTTGGGCGGCCAACGCCGCGTCGTCCACCAGCTTCGCGGAAGCGTCCGCCCAGGGGCCCCGAACGCCGCCGGACACGTTGCAGACAGCGACCTGGGCGCGCGCGCTGTTGCGCAGGCGTTTCACCTTGCCTGCGTCCGGCGCGGTGAACACGAACAGCGCGTCGCCGTCGCGTCCGAACCAGACCGGCGTGTCGACGCCGCGCCCGTCGCGACGGAAGGTGCGAAGGGAGAGGTAGGGTTGGCGGTCGAGCGCTTCGAAGGACATCGTCACCCCTACCTTAGGAGGCGCCACGCACTCCAGGTAGGGAAGCGCGTTGCAAGCCCGTGCGTTGCTTGAAAAGGCGAGGTGCGGCCGTATCTTCGGGCGCGAGACGTCGAGTGATGTGGGAGATGGTCTTGGGCATGTCGAGCGCACGGCGCGAGCGGAGCGGAAGGGGGCGGAGCTGGCGGCTCTGGCTCGCTCTGGCGTGCTGCGTCCCGCTGCTGCTAGCGGGGGGCAAAGACCCCGGCGTGCTGATCGAGATCGACCTCGAGGACTTCCGCGTGACGACGCGGGATCTGCGCACCGGCAAGGACGGCCCCACGCTCCCGATCGTGATCGGGTCGCCATCCCATCCCACGCCCCCGGGCCGCTACCGCGCCTACAAGGTCATCCGGAACCCGGGCTGGAAGCCCGGCGCCGTGGCCCGCTCTTTTGGGGCGACTCCCGAGCCCCCCTCGATCCACGGCCCGATGGGGGTCGGCAAGCTCCCCTTCGCCGAGAACGGCGAGATCGCGCTCCACGGGGCCGCGGACCCGCTCCTGCTCGGGAAGCCCGCCTCGCTGGGCTGTGCCCGGGCCACGGACGCCGATTTCCTGCGCCTCGTCTCCTGGCTGGAAGAGGTGCGGGTGCTGCGGGGGAAGCCCCGCGACGTGAAGGGCGAGTTGCACCAAAGCTTCCGACGCCCTGCGCGCGTCCGGGTGCGCTGAGCACGGCTCACGCGCTCGCAAGAGTGGCCCCAGAGGCCCGCGGAATCTGGGCATCTTTTTTGTAACCCGTTGATTCTGTAGTTTTTTTGCGATCTCCGGGCATGCCTCACCACAAGTAGGGCATGCAGACCTCGAATCGGTTTTTCCTCACCCAGAGCAGTGGAGCCCGCCGGGTCCGACGACTCGGCGTGATCCTGGGCAGTCTTCTTCTCGCGGCAGCGGCGTCGGCCACACCCGTGACCTTCTCGGGAGCGGGGGGCTTTGGCACCTCCGAAGCCGAGGCCCTGGCGGCGCAGTCCGCGGGCATTCAGCTGGTCGACCTCGACCAGCTGTTCACGTTCCGCGACGAGACGGACCCGAACCCGCAGCTGACCACCACGCGGTTCCTGGACGACACCACGCTGGTGTTGCCGCCGGACCCGTCGACGAGCGCGGAGATCACCTCGAACTGGACGGCGACGAGCGGGGCGGCACTGATCGGTGACACCTACCTCGCCTTCGTCCGGCCGCTGCCCAACACGCTCACGGCCACCGGGCAGAGCTTCGACTACTGCGGTCCGAACGACTGCTCGAACGTCGGCATCGAGTTGACCAACGACCCGAACGACAGTTTCGCGGACTGGGTCATCCTGCGCGTGCCCAGTGTCGTTGGCGATCCCCTGAGCGATCCGGTTTATTACCCCGCGATCGAGCTGGGGCGGCTTCCGGACGGCTTCCCCACCGGCAGCAGCGCGGCTTTCCAGATTCAGTATCTCATCGAGAACCGCGTCGTGGTCATTGACCCGTCCGTCATCGAACTGGGAGTGCCGCAGTGGCAGCTGAATCTTGGCTTCGTGGTTCCGGAACCCTCGACCGCACTGCTCCTGGGTCTCGGCCTGGGCGTGCTGGCCGCCGGACGGCGCCGCAGCGCATGAAGTTCTGGTCCCGCCTCGCGGTCACCGTCGTGCTGATGGTGACCGCGAGCGGCGTCGCCTGGGGCGCCGAAGAATCGAACGTCCTCCGGCTGCGCGCCGAGCAGCTGATCACCCAGGGACGCTACGAAGAGGCGATCGAGCGCGCCCAGCGCGCCCGCAAGCTCGATCCCTCCGACGCCTACGCGGCGCGGGCCGAGGGCTCGGCCCAGCTCGGCCTCGGTCGCTACCGCGAGGCGCTGAGCGCCCTGCAGGCGGCTTCGGATCTGGACCCGAACCTCTCGCAGGTGTGGACGCTCCAGGCCCAGGCCCACTACCACCTCGACGAGTTCGAGCAGGCCCGCGTGGCCCTCGACCGCGCCGAAGCGGCCGACCCGAACGACGGGCGCATGCACCTCTACCGGGGCCTCTTGCTCTCACGCGACGCGCGGGACGAAGAAGCGGCCCAGGCCTTCGACCGCGCCAGTGAGCTCGACCCGACGCTCACCGATGCGGCGGGTCTGTTCGCCGGTCGCTCCTGGGCCCGCGCCGACCGTGACAAGGCGACCCGCGCCCTCGACCGCGCGCGCCGCGCCGATCCGGATTCCGAGTACGGTCTCGAAGCCGCGCGCCAGCTCGATCAACTCGGCGACCCCTTCGACACCGGCGAGTGGCTGCGGATCCGCGTCGGCGCCGAATACGACGACAACGTCGCGCTCCGCGTGTCCGGTGTGGCCAATCCGATCGCCGTCCAGTTCTTCGGCCCGTTCCGCTTCGGCGAGCGCAGCGACTTCCGCGCGGTCTGGGAAGCCCAGGCCGGCTTCGAACTCTCGACGGGCCCGAGTCACGCCCTCGGCATCATCGCCGGCTATCAGGGCAACCACCACGACGAGTTCGACGAGTTCAACCTCCAGTTCCCCTGGCTGTCGATCTTCTGGGACCTCGAGATCGCGGACGACACCTGGGTGCGCTTCCAGCCC
>JBCCEW010000029.1 GCA_039030075.1 Myxococcota bacterium
CCGCGGGGGGGGCGTGTGGTTGGGGCGGGCGGCGGGGGGGGGGGGCCGGCCGGGCGGGGCCCCCCCCCCCGGCTCTACTTCCGCCCGATGCGCACCGTCTCACCATCGAAGGTCGGCACCGACAACACGAAGTCGTCGGTCGGGTATCCGATCGCCTGCTCTTCGAGGATGCCGATCGCGATCTCCTCCCCCATCCGCAAACTGTCGTAGTAGTCCGAGTAGTAGTGCACGCCGGCCATGTTGCGACCGATCGAGATGTTGGCTGCCAGCTTGTTCAGCTCGCCCTCGAGGGTCAGCGGGCACTCGTGCGGCTTCGGCGTCCGGGAGTCGATCGGAACCTTCTTCTTGCCACCGTTCCTGGTCGGTTCGAAGACCAGCGCCCTCGAGACGTTCCGATAGAAGCCCGCCTTCCCGCGGTTGCAGCCCGGGTCGCCGTTGAGACCGAGGACCGTTCCCGTATCGAAGAAGGCCTTCACGATCGTGGTGCACGCACCCGCGACCGTCGCGTGTCCAGCACCGTAGGTGGGGTGCATCGGCGAGCCCTCGGCAAAGGCCATCGGCAGCAGCGCCGAGGCCTGACGGACCGTGTTCCGGTTGAAGTCGCAAACCGCCTCGACCGTGGCCCCGATGCCGTCGCGCAGCTCGCCGAAGCCGCCGCAGAGCGCCGGGAACTTGCGATCGAGCTCGCGCGCCTTCTCGATGCGCGCGGCCAGGGCCTCGGGGCGCAGCCGGAGGTGGTTGTTGAACTTCTGGAAACGCACGGCCTTGAGCGCCCGCGTCGCGACCTCGGTGACCAGGGTCAGGATGTGCGGGCCGCCCCAGAGCGCGAATCCACCCGCGTTCTGCGGAATCTCGTCCTTCGAGAGCGGGTGGAACACGTCGCGCATGCCCGACAGCTTCGCGAAACCCGGATCGAAGGGCGTCTTCATCGCCAGCAGGATCAGCGTCGCGTTCAGGTAAGCCTGGTAGAGCGCGTCGAAGTGCACGTAGGTGGCGAGATCGCGGGGTGTACAGATGAGCCGTCGCTCGCCCGCGAAGCTCTGGCCGGGACCGCACTTCGCGTTCCTCCGGCCGCGTCCGCAGTCGTTGACGTCGAAGCCGTCCTGGACGTCGAGCCAGTCCTTCCAGAGCTGCATGTAGTCGACGTGTTCGTCGGCCACCGGCACCTTCTGGTCGATCAGCTGCGCGCCGTAGGGGATCTTGCCGTGCTCCAGATCGAGCTCCCCGGTCTGGTTGCGTCCGCCGATATGCAGGAACTGGGACAGATAGGGCCCGTTCTCGACCCCCGGGCTCGAGCCGCGGAAGAGGGTCTGCCGATCGAGAAGGCCGCTCGCGTCCGTCGTGCGCGGCCGCTCCGGGAAGCCGTCCTGGGCGTAGTCGAGGGCGTTGAGTCGCGCGATTGCGTCGTTCAGAGCGGGTCCGCCCCCGGTCTCGAAGGCGCTGAAGGGCACGTCTCGCAGCAGGGCGAGTTCGTAGACCTCGGCCATCTCGAAGGCGAGTTCGTCCGAGCCCAGCTCGGGGGCGGGCGGCATCGTCACCGCCTGGGCATCCGGCCCCTCCAGGTCGAACACGAGCCCCGCGGTCGGCGCCTCCCACTGGCGGCGACGACACCCGCGCTTCGGCGGGGTCTGCGGCGCAGTGGGCACCGGCACGCGGGTGGAAAAGGGCTCCACGAAGCCGTCGTCGATGGCGGCCCGGAAGGCTTCGAAATGGGCCGCGTCGGACACGACGCCGAGGTTCGCATCGTGGGCCAGGCCCTTCGTGAAGCTCATCGGGTAGCGCGCGAACGCGTAGCGCTGCTCGTCGGGGTTCGCGGTATGGGTCGGGTGCTCTCGGTTGCGCGCCCGCTCGGCGGCTTCGATCCGGACACGGCGGGCGGCTTCGGCGCGATCTTCGGGCATGGGAGACTCTCCTCGGTGGGTTGGGTGGGAGGAGAGCGTGTCCGAAACGCGAGGGTTTCGATGTAAACCAGGTTGCTTTCGGCGAGCCTCCACAACGCCCGCGAACGAGTACGCCCGACACCCGTCACCGGGGGGGCGCGACCTCGGAAACGCGCGGAACGGCGCCTCAGTCGATCGGGCGGTCCCAGTCGTCCGGGTGGTCGAGCTCGGGGTCGGCCTCCACCGAGCCGCCGGCCTGCTTGCCGAGCATCTTCTTCGCGAGCCCATCGAGGCCGGTCGTCCGGGTACTCAAGGCGCGGCGCGCCAAGCGGGTGAGCATCGATTGCTTGAGCTCGCGGAGACGCTGATCGCGTTCGGTGCGGATCGTCATGGCGCTAGGCCAGGGTCGTCTGCGACATGCCATCCGGCGGGTCGCATGGGACCAGGCGTCCCGGGTAGCCCTTGAAGTTCGGGATGCCCTGCTCGTAGTCGAGAAGGTCGTCGGTGTCGGTGGTCAGGACGGCGTCGGACGACACGAACGCGCCCGCGAGGTCGAGGTCGCCGCGGGTCTCGGGGTACCACCAGCCATGGGGCACGCGCAGATGGCCCGGGCGCATGCCCGACTCGATGCTCACCCGCGCGTAGACGTGGCCGTGCTCGGTTTCGAGCCGCGCCCACTGGTCGTCGACCAACCCATCGCGCGCCGCGTCTTCCGGGTGCACGTAGAAGTAGGGAGCGGGCGAGCGCCGCCGCAGCACGCCGATGTTTCGCTGACCGGTCTGGAAGAAGGGATCCTCGCGAACGCCCGAGAACACCCGGTAGGGATACGCGTCGGTCGGCTCCGGCGCGGGGCGGTGGTAGGGCAGCGGGTCGAAGCCCAGGTCAGCGAGGATCGACGAGGCCAGCTCCACCTTCCCGGACGGCGTCGCGAAGCCGGTCTTCCGGTACTTGCGATACTTCGGCACGGGCACGTCCATGAAGTTCGACGCGCGGAACTCCTCGAAGGTCCGTCCCGACGGCTCGAGCCGGTAGTCGATCAGCTCCTCGGCCGTCTTCCACGGGAAGTGCTCAGCGAGGTTCATGCGGTGGGCGAGATCCGTCCAGAACTGGAAGCTCGAACTCGCCTGCTCGGGTGCATCGGCCACCGCTTCCGACAGCGTCAGCCGGTCGGTCCAGGCCCAGGAGTCGCTGATGTGATTGCGCTCGCTGAAGACGTCGCCCGGCATCACGTAGTCGGCCAGCATGGCGGTGGGCGTCATGAAGATCTCGTGGGCGACGATCAGGTCCTGATTCATCATCGCGCGACGGATCTGGTGCTGGTTCGGGTACGAGAGCAGCGTGTTGTTGCCGAGGGTGAAGAACGCCTTGATCGGATAGGGGTCTCCGTCGGCCATCGCGCGGAAGACTTCCGTCGGGTTGGCCATCTGGCAGCCCATCACCTGGTCGACCCAGGGCTGCCCCCAGACGCGCTCCATATGGGGCTTCAGCATCTCCGCGGTCCGGTAGGTGTACGCGGGGTGCCTCTCGTAGCCGAGCTGCTTCGCGCGCTGCTCGGGCAAGATCGAGTCGTGGAGCTGCAGCTCGGATTCGTAGCGCCAATCCGAACGCAGCCCATGCAGGATCTCGCCGCCGACGACGTCGAGATTGCCGGTGATCGCACGCAGGATCGTCTGGATGCGGATCCCGGACGTGGAGTCGAGCTGCTGGTCGGTGATCGGCGTCCACGGAATCACCGCGCCGTCGGCGTTCGCGTAGATGCGCGCGGCCTCGGCGATCTGCTCGGCCGGGACGCCCGTGATCTCGGCCACGCGCTCGAGCGGATACTCGGCGACGCGCTCACTCAGCTCCTGGAAGCCGACACACCAATCGCGCACGAAGTCCTTATCGTAGAGACCCTCGTCGATGATGACCTTCGTCCAGCCGAGGAGCAGCGCGGCGTCGGTGCCCGCGCGAATCTGCAGGTGCAGCGTGGCCCGCTCGGCCTGTTCGGACACGCGCGGGTCGACGACGATCGTCTTCGCGCCCCGCTTGCGGGCCCCCTCGATCGCGTTGTAGATCGGCGTCCACGAGTGCTTCCGCGGGTTGTGGCCTAGCAGCACGATGCAGTTCGCGTTGCCGATGTCGGGCATCGGAAACCAGCCGTAGGTCAGTCGGTTCACCGCGGCCGTGTTCCCGGCACACAGGGCGACGCCCGAGATCCAGTTCGGGGCGCCCAGCAGGTTCATGAACCGGCGGTCGAGGCCGTAGGTGGTCTGGGTATTCCAGCCCGACGTCGAGGTGGCAAAGCCCTCCGGGCCGTACTCGTCCACGACCGCTCGGAGGCGCTCGGCGATCTCGTCCATCGCCTGTTCGTAGGAGATCTCTTCCCAGCGATCCTCACCGCGCGCGCCCACGCGCTTCAGCGGGACGCGCAGGCGTTCCTCATGGTTGTGGATGTGGGGTGCGGCCGTGCCCTTGTAACAGATGTTCCGCGCGAGGGCGGGCGAGTCGTGGGCGATGACACGGTCGACACGGCCATCGACGGAGATGGTGCGGACCTGGCAACCGATGTCGCAGACCGAGCAGATGTTGTAGCCGGTGCGCCGGGTCGAATCCGTCGGTTGGTTCTGGGTCGTCACGTCAGTCTCCCTCGCGCCCGATGCGGGCGTCGTGTTCGTCGGCCAGGCGGAGCAGCTGCTCGAGGACGCGATCCTCGTGGCGGAGCGGCTCGCCGTTCGTGGCGCGTCCGAGCAAGAGCCCGAACATGGTCTCTCGCGCCATCCAGAAGAAGGACTGGGCCGGCTCGTCGACGAGCAGCGCGGAACGCTGCTCGGGGTGCACGAGCTTCGCGAAGCGCTCGACGACGGGCCCGATCGAGGCGCCGAGCGCCGGGTCGTTCGCCGCCGCAAGCCACGCTTCGATCACGACCTTGAAGTCGAAGCGCGTCATCGTCTCCCAGGTGCGCGCCACCAGGTCGGTGACCGAAGCCGGCGCCGCCGAGGTCGTCGCGACTTCGGCCAATGCGGTGTAGCGGTGCTCGAGGGCAGCCGCGAAGAGCTCCGGCAAACCGTCGAAGTGGTGCACGAAGGCACCGCGGGTGAGCCCCGCACGCGCGCAAACGGCCACCGAGGTCACCCCGGCCCAACCGTGCTCGACGAGCAGTTCGAGGGTGGCCCGGACCAGGGCCTCCCGGGTCGCCGCCGACCGCTCTGCCTGGGTGCGCTTTGCCATCGCCGCAGGTTAGCAGATAGATGCATCGATGTATGTATATTTATGGAGTCGAAATTCACCAACTCTTTCGATGGCTTACGAAGCCCCTGGGTCGAGTCATGATCGGGAAGCCGAATCACCGGGCGCCCCCCCCCGCGCGAGCGGCGGGAGCCCGAGCGGTCGGGGCGCGACGGGGGCACCGCGCGCCACGCCTGGCGCCGAGCCGGCGCCCCGGCCGGCCGAGCCTTCGTCCTACACGTGTCGGCGTTGATGGCGGTAGGGTGGGCGAACCATGCGCCGTACCACCGCGCTCCTCACCGCCTGGATCCTCGGCTCGGTCTTCGTCTCGACCACGACGTCCGCGACCACCTTCACCTACATCGCGTCGGGCACCACGTCCCCGACGCTGGGGGTGGAGACCTTCGGCCTTTCGCGGACCTTCACCCTGACCTTCGACCTCGACACCGACGCCATGCGAGACGGCGGCGACCCGCATTCCATCTACCCGGAGGGTGTGCAGAACTTCCATCTCCGTTTCGGGCACGGCCGGTTCGTCTTCGCCCCGACGGCAGTCTTCAATGCCGTGATCAACCGCTCGTCGCACGCCTGGAGCATCCCCATCGACCTGACGAGCCCGCAGATCACGACCAACCTCCCCCTGACCGGACGGAACCTGATCACCCTGCAGCCGCTCTTCCTGGAGCGCATCAGTTTCTCGGCGTCCGATCGCGAGGAGGGCTTCTACCTGGAGGTGCCGCCGGAGATCGCCGCGACGGACCCATTCCTGTACGACAGCGTCAACATGTCGATCCGCTGGAGCACGCCCGTCAGCCCGAACGGCGGATCGACTCTTCGCCTATCGCTCGACACCTTCGACGTGCTCCCGGAGCCAGACGGATTCGGAGCGCTCACCGCCGGGGCCGCAGGCCTCGTGGCACTGGCGCGTCGACGGCGCGGTCGCGGGGGGGTGCCGAAGTGAGCGGGCTCGCCCGACGACTCGGGTTCTCCCTCAGCCTCGTGGGAGCGCTCGTCTTCGTCTGTCCCGCGTTCGCGGCGATCGTCGAGTTCGACAGCACCTACCGGCACGGCTTCGGCGACGGCGGCGATCCGGGCACGGCCGACCTTGGCCTGAACGGTCTGCCGGCTTGCAATCAGGGCATTCGGCCACATCTGAACGCCTCGATTCCCGGACACGGCTTCGCCGAGCTCGGCTCGGGAAGCCCGGCTTCGCTGATGGCCCTCCGACCGCTCCGATACGGCTCCGCGGGTCCCACCACCGGGAACCTCACGGTCATGGCCAAGCCTGGCGTCGCGGGTATCAACGGGATGGCGCGCTACCACCCGAGCACCTGCCAGGCCGTCTTCACCCCCTCGGTGCTGACACCGCCCGTCACGAGAGAGACCTTGATCGATCGGTTCACGGGCCCCGCTCAGTACACGATCAGTACCAGCACCACGCCCCTCGGTGGAAAGCTCTTCATGACGGGGCCCGAGACGGAGATGCACACGCTCGCGCCCCTCCGAGGGCCCGGCAACTGGACCTTCATGGTCCCGACCACCTTCGCGACGAGCATGCAGACCGCGCGCATCGTCGGTGGCGCGAATCGCTTCGGCGGCGGATGGCGTGCGAGCGGCGGGGGAATGCGTCAGACGGACATTCTGGTCGCGCCCGGTTTCGTGATCCGTCTCGGATGGGCTTCGGGCCCCCACATGGCCGGCCACGGGAGAAGCGTTCCCACCCAGTTCGTGTCGCAGACCGGGATGTTCACGGCGCTGGCGTCGGGTGGGATGGCTCCCATGCGAGCGCGCTGGTGGTATGCGCCGTTTACGACCGGCACCGTCTGGGCCGAGGATCGGGGCGGTCAGTTCGTCACGATCCGCTCCGAGATGGGCTTCGACAACCGCACGGGCCCCAACTCGAGCATGGGCTCGCTCCTGCTCGTGAGCCCGTGGGTGGCGAACATCGTCGGTTTCGGCGGATTCGCTGGCAACCCGGTCCACTTCGGCGGCACCGCGTCCCTCCGCTTCGAGTTCCTCCCCCAACCCGACGCCAGCGCCTCGCTCCTGGCGGGGGCGCTCGTCGTCCTGGCCCTGCACTTCGGGTTGCGCCGCCGGGATCGTGGGGGCGATCGGCGTTAGGAAGCGCCGCCGCTCCCATCAGAGCGGCACGGGGAGCATCGCCTCGAGCCCGCCGTCGACGGGCAGCACCACGCCGTTGATGAAGCCGGCGTAGTCCGAGGCGAGGAACGCGGCGACGTGCGCGATGTCCTCGGGCGTGCCGAGCCTCCCCATCGGTTGCTTCTCGGCGAAGCCCTCCACACCCCCGGGTTGGGTCTTCAACCAGTGGAGGAAGTTGGGCGCGGCGGCCGAGGGAGCGATCGCGTTGGCCCGGATTCCGCGACGTCCATACTCGAGCGCGACGCTGCGCATCAGGCTGTTCACGCCCGCCTTCGCCGCGCCGTAGGTGGCCAGCCCACGCACCGCGCCGCTGCCGGCGCCCGAGGTCGTGGAGAGGATCACGCCGCCACCGCGCTCGACCATCACGGGCAACGCCGCCAGCGTCGCGTGATAGACGGCGTCGAAGTTGACGCCGCGCACGCGCGCGTGCTCTGCCCGATCGACCTCTTCCATCGGCGTAGGGAGCGCGCCGCCCGCGTTGTTGTAGAGCACGTCGATTCCGCCGAAGTGCTCACA
Source organism: Myxococcota bacterium (assembly GCA_039030075.1). NCBI lineage: Bacteria > Pseudomonadati > Myxococcota > Myxococcota bacterium. Next base: position 7,764 of record JBCCEW010000029.1, read on the forward strand.
CGTGGCGCTGACGACGCCCGCGGCCTGGTCGGGATCCGTGACGTCGCAAGCGATCGGCACCGCGACACCTCCCGCCCGCGCGATCGCATCGGTCGTCTCGTGGAGGGTCTGCTCGTGGATGTCGCTCGCGACGACCTTCGCGCCGAGCGCGGCGAAGAGCTGGGCGCTCGCGCGACCGATCGCTCCGCCGGCACCGGTCACCGCGATCGCTTTCCCCGAGTAGTCGATCCTCATGCCTTCTCCTTCCGCTGTCTCGCTCTGGGGCGGCCTAGGGCCAGCCCGGCAGCAACCGGTGCTTCTTGCAGAACGGTTGCGCATGGACATTCTCTCCGCTGAGCGGAAGCGCGTCCTCCGACGAACAGAGCCAGGCGATCACCGCCGCGGGCACTTCCACCGGCGCCGTCTTCACCCCCATCTTCTCGAGCTCGGTCACTTCCCCCAGCGACGCGATCGCCGATTCGCTGAGCACCAGGCCGGGCTCGAGGTTGTACGCGCAGATCCCGCGATCCCCGTATTCGAGGTGAAGAATGCCGGCCATGCGGTGGAGCGCGGCCTTCGTCGCGCCGTGCGCGAACCCCCAGCCACCGTGGGCGAGCTTCAGCGGCGGGTCGTGCATTCCCGCCGCGGACGTCAGGTTCACGACGATTCCGCTGCCGCGCTCGAGCATCCCGTGCAAGACGAGTCGGGTGAGCCGCACCTGGGCGACGACGTTGCCCTCGAAGACCTTCTCGAGCTCCTCCATCGAGCCGTCGAGGAAATCCGCCATCAGGCCCGGCCCCTGGTAGATCGCGTTGTTGACCAGCACGTCGATCCGGCCCCAATCGGCGAGGGTGTCGTCGACCAGGGCCTGGATCGTGGCCGGCTCGAGCAGATCGAGGCGCTGCACCCGGGCGCGACGTCCCTTGGCCACGACCGCGTCGCGGGTCTCTTCCAGGCTTCCCGGCAGCGAAGACCCATCCGCGTTGCGCACCATGTCCGCGTGCTCGTCACCGGATTGGACGGTGCGCGCCGCCAGCACCAGATCGAAGCCCGCGTCCGCCAGGGCCAGTGCCGTGGCCTTCCCGATCCCGCGGCTGGCCCCGGTCACCACGGCCACCTGGCCTTCTGCTCCAGCCATCCTGTGTCCCTCCCACTGTCCCTGTGGCCAGTAGAGCCGGTTGCGATCGACGACGTGCTGCCGTCGGGCCGCGATCACGTCGGACCGCTCGCGCGCCGAGACCCGAAGAGAACCCGACGGCAGCGCCTCACTACACTCCGTCGCGTGGGGTGCCATCTCGTTCTTGGCCCCTGACCTTCCCACGATCCGGACTCTCCCCATGTATCGTCCTCGGGTCGCTTTTTCCAGGGCAATCAGCGCCAGCGCCAACCGCGCAGGAGGCAGACATGAAGACCGACAAGCTGCAGCTCGGCGTGGTCGTCGAAGACCTCGACCGTGCGATCGCGCGGGCCGAGCAGGTCTTCGGAGCGGGTCCCTTCCGACGTTTGAGCGTCCCCGAAGCGGAGGTCGATGCCGCCGTGGCCGACTGGGCCGGTGTCGAGCTCGAGCTGATCGTGGCCGCAACCGACGACCTCCGTTCCCAACACCAGAAGCTCCTCAACGGGAAGTCGGCCCGACTCACCCACATCGGCGCCTACGTCCCGAGCAAGGACGCCGCCCTCGACCACTTCCGAGGGGTCGACGTGCCGGTCGTCTATGAGGACACGGGCGATGCAGACGTCCGCACCGGGATGGTCGACCTCCGCAACGACGCCGGTTTCCTGCTCGAGCTGCTCGAGCGGGTGTCCTGACACCGATGGCCGAACGAATCCCCATGACCGGCCGAACCCGAACGCACTGGCGCTTCGCGTGGTCTGCGCTGCTGGCAATCTTCGCCCTGACCCCAGTCGACGCGGCTGTCGCCGCGGAGCGCCAGGCCCGCAATCCCTTCCTTGCCGACTCGGCCTACCCGATGGCCCACGGCGATCCGGCGCAACAGGACGGCCTCTGGGTGCCGGGACCCGAAGCTCCCGGCCCGCAGCTCTCGTCCGAAGAAGTGAAGTACGTGGCCACGGGCCCCGGGCACTTCGGCGCCTACACCTCGAGCGCCTACCCCGATGGGCGCCGGGTGCTCTGGAGCAACGGGATCGACCGCATCCTCAAGCTCGACTTCGACAGCTACGAGATCCTGACCACCTACTGGCTGCCGGGGGCTCGCCGCTGGACCGAGGAAGAAGCAGACGAAGCCATCGCGAGCTTCGACGCATCGAACGAGGGCTTCTTCGCCACCTGGCGCGCGCTGCGCGGCAGCGACAAGTTCCGCGACCTCTCTGGCGTCTACACGATCCTCGACATCGACAACACCTACTACATCGGCAGTCGTGACGGCGCGATCACCGCCTACCGCGACGCCAACCCCGAAGACCCGGCGTCCGAGATCGTGGTCCGCGACTCGTTCCAGCTGCCCGACAGCGTCAGCGGTCACGCCGTCGGCATGAACCTCACCTGGGACGGCTGGCTCATCATTCCCACCGAGCACGGCGACGTCGTGGCCGTGTCCCGCGACTTCAGCGAGTACCGCGTCGGTCGCATGCGTCACAGCGAGGGCGCGGAGAACAAAGCGACGGGCGGGACCGGGCAGGGATGGGTGCGAAACGGATTCGCGCTCGACGAACGCGGCGGGATCTACATCGCGTCGCAGGAGCACATGCACAAGCTGGTGTGGACCGGAGACCAGATCTCGACGGATCCGGCCGACGGCGCGTGGACCAGCCGTTACCTGAACGGCTGGGGGCGCGGAACCGGAGCCACCCCGAGCCTGATGGGCTTCGGAGACGAGGACCGCTTCGTCGTGATCACCGACGGGGAGCCGCTGATGAACGTCGTGCTCTTCTGGCGCGACGACATCCCCGCCGACTGGGACGGAGTCTCTGGCGCACCCAACCGGCGGATCGCCGGCATGCTCCCCGCCGACATGGGCGACCCGGAGCTCGACGAGATCCAATCGGAACAATCGGTCATCGTCGCGGGCTACGGCGCACTCGTCGTCAACAACGTCCCGCGAAACTCGCCCTGGTACCTCCCCGCCCAGGCCGAGCGCTTGTTGATCGGGCTGCTCGGGAGCGCCCCGCTCTACCAACCCTTCGGCGTCCAGAAGTTCGCGTGGGATCCGGAGAAGCGCGCGCTTCTCGAGGCCTGGGTCAACCGCGAGGTGAGCTCGCCATCGTGCCTGCCGGTGGTCAGTTACGCGAGCGATCGGGTGTATCTGATCGGCGCCCGGGACAACGCGTGGACACTCGAAGCAATCGATTGGAGCACGGGCGAGAGCGCCTTCCACAGCGTGATCGGCAGCCAGCGCTTCAACCCGTTCTACTCGGGCACGCTGATCGATGAAGAAGCGCGCGTGCACTACGGGACGCATTGGGGCCGGGTGCGTCTCGACCCGAAGCCTTCCCCCCGAGCGGCAGCGAGCGAATAGCCGAGCGCCTCTACCTTCCCGAGACGAGCGCGGCGAGGTCCAGCTCGTGGACGCGCGTCGTGTCGTCCGCGGCGTCGAGAAAGCCACGAATCCCGTCGAAGTACGGTCGCGTGAAGTCGTTCCACTCGATCACTTCGCACACGAGGCCGGGAATCGTCGTGGACTCGATGTACGACATGCGAGCGAAGCCCTTGGCGCCTGCATCGACGACGGCCTCGAATCCCGCTCCCATCGCCGTGTCGTAGGTGTGGTCGAAGTCCTCGACGCAGAAGCCGTAGTGGTGGTGACCGAAGCCGCGCCGCTCGATCGCCTCCCGGTACATCGACGGCCCATCGCTGACCTGCTCGATGAGCTCGAGCTGCAGGTCCCCGATGTAGGCGAACGCCACGTGGATGGTCAGGTCGCCCGTCGGCTCGCCCCGATAACGAGAACCGGCCAGGGGCTGGATCCCGCGGCACACGGCGAACGGCCCCAGCTGGAGCTGACGCGCCCATTCCTCCATCGCCGCATCGATGTCGGAAACGATGTAGGCGGTCTGGCGCACGGGGCCGAAGAGCGGGCTCAGCATGGACGAACTCCGGTGGGTTCGAGACGTACTCGTGTGTGCGACGGTATATGGAACGGCTGTCGAGTTCTCAAGTCCGGCGCGCTCGCGCATGGGCTCCAGGAGTCGCCTCATGCGCAACATCGTGATCAGTGGCAGCGCCAGCGGGATCGGTCTCGCCACGAAGACGAAGCTCGAAACTCAGGGCGATCGGGTCGTCGGCATCGACCTCCGCGATGCCGACATCGAAGCGGACCTGTCGACGGCGAGCGGGCGCGGGGAAGCCGTTCGACAGGCGCTCGAGCTCACCTCGAACGAGATCGACGGCGTGGTGTTGTCGGCCGGCTTGAGCGGCGTGGACTCGCCGCCCGACACGACGCTGTCGGTCAACTACTTCGGTTCGGTCGAGCTCTTCGACGGCCTGCGCCCCGCCATGGAGGGTCGCCCGAACCCATGCGCGATCGGCCTGGTCTCCAACTCGTCCCAGTTTGGCATCGACTACGACGATCCGATGGTGCTCGCACTTCTCGAAGGCGACGAGGCGAAGTGTCGGGCGATGGTGCGGGAGCTCGACCGCGGAGCCGCCTACCGCTACACGAAGCACGCCCTCGCGCGCGCGATTCGACGTCGCGCGATCGAATGGGGCCCGCTCGGCGTGCGGATCAACGGCATCGTGCCCGGCATGACCGAGACCCCGATGGTCCAGGCGATCAAGCAGGACCCGGAGATGGGCCCCTACGTCGATCGGCTCCCCATCCCGCTGCAACGCCCGGGAACCGCCGAGGAAATGGCGGGCGTCATCGCCTTCCTGCTCAGCGACGCGGCCGCCTACATCCACGGCATGATGCTCTGGGTCGACGGCGGCACGGATGCCGCGGTGCGCCCCGACCGCTTCTAGCCGCGACCCATGCCACCGCCCGACCTCACGACAGGATCCCGTGGCGCGCCGCCTCGGCGATCGCCGCGACGGCCGGGGGGGTAATGCGGCGCTCGACCGTGATCGCGTAGAACTCTTCACGCACGTCGTCGGTGCTGCCGACCAGCTGGACGCCGTGGGTCTCGCGAATCTCGTCGGCGACGACGATCGGCGCTGCAAAGATTCCCGTCCCGTGCTGGCCAAAGACCTTGAGCAGGGCCGAGTCTTCGATCTCGGCCACGATCTCGGGACGAACGTCGATCTCTTCGAACCAGAGCTCGAGGGAGTGCCCGAGGGTGGTGTTGCGCGTCGGGACGAGCATCGGCGCGCCGTCCAGGCTCTGGGGGAAGCCCCGCCGGTGCCGACGAGCGAGCGAGGGCTCCCCGAAGAAGCCGATGCCGCAGTCGCCGAGTGAGTGGTTGAAGGCCTTGACGTGCACCTGCGGGCCCAGGGGTGCGTCGGTCAGCACCATGTCGTACTCCTGGACGGCCAGCGCCGCCATCAGGTCGTCGGTCTTCCCCTCGTGGAGCACGAGCTGCACGGGATCCTCCATCTCGAGGGCCGTCTGCAGGAGCCGGTGCGTGACGAGCTTCGGGACGACGTCCGCGATCCCGACGAGCAGCTTCGCCGGCCGTCTCGTCGGGCGCCCGCGCAGCGCGTCCTGCATCTCGCGGCCCAAAGAGAAGATCTCTTCCGCGTACTGGTAGGCGACGCGCCCGACGTCCGTGAGGACGAGCCGGCGCCCCTCCCGGACGAAGAGCTGCTCGTCCAGCGTGTCCTCGAGCTTGCGAATCTGGCCGCTGAGCGTGGGCTGTGCCAAACGCAGCACATCGGATGCCCGGGTGACGCTCCCCTCCCGCGCAACGACGTAGAAGTAGTAGAGGTGGTGATAGTTCAGCCAATCCAAGGGTCTACCTCCCCGGGCCGATCGGGTGCGGCCCGCCTCTCAGATATATCGGGATTATCGAACTAAATCTCGGATATTTTCTATTTTTCGAATCCAGAAGGAGACCCGATACTCCGCCGGACCCGAATCGAGAGGCTCGGGATCAGGAGGAGCGGGATGGAGGCTCGAAAGAGCGCAGAGCTGCGGGGCGCGCCGGAGATCTCGGTACCGGGTGTCCTGGTCGGCCGCCTGCTCGAAGTGGTGCTCGGAGTCGCCACCGGCGAAGCGACCTCGCTCGACCGGATCGAGGCACCGCGGTCGGGCGCGAGCTGGCAGGAAGCGCTCGAGAACGCCCTGGATCGGCACCCGCTGCGGGCGCGCCCCACCTTCTTGTCGGCCCTCGAGGCGGCGGGCGCCGCCAGCGCCAGCACCCCACTCGTGACCCACGGACGCAGCGGGGACCGGGGCTGGCTCGCGATCCTGGACCGCGCCCCGGGCCGCGTTCGAGCGGTCAGCGCCAGTGGCGAGGACCGTTGGCTGCGCCTCGAGGCCCTCGCCGAGGCCCTCGGACGCAACGACCCGGAAGAGCCGCACCCGTGGATGCTCGTCGAGCCGGAGCTCCCGGCCCTCGGCGCGGTGAAGCCGGCCTCGAAGGACTCGCGCAGCCTGCCCCCGCTGCGACGCCTCTTCGGACTGCTCAAACCCGATCGCAGCGATCTCTGGACGGTCGTCCTCTATGCCGTGCTGATCGGAGCGCTCACCCTCGCGACGCCAATCGCGGTGCAGCAGCTCGTGAACACGGTGGCCTTCGGGGGCCTGGTGCAGCCCGTCGTCATTCTCGCGCTGCTGCTCTTCGGCGTGTTGTCGTTCGCGGGCCTGCTCTCAGGCCTGCAGGCCTACACCGCCGAGATCATCCAGCGTCGCCTCTTCGTGCGCGTGGTGATGGACCTCGCCGAGCGCCTGCCGCGCGTCGAGATTCGTTCCTTCGACGGACGACACGGCCCCGAGCTCGTCAACCGGATCTTCGACCTGTTCACGGTGCAGAAGCTGGGCGCCCTGCTGCTGCTGGACGGCACCTCGGTGCTGCTGCAGACCGCCGTGGGCCTGCTGATCCTCTCATTCTACCACCCGATCATGCTCGCCTTCAGCATCCTGCTGGTGGGTGCGATTGCCGTCGTGGTGCTCGTCTTCGGCCGCGGCGCCGTGGACACGGCGATCGGCGAGTCGAACGCGAAGTACGCCGTCGTCCATTGGATGGAGGAGCTGGCCGCCCACCCCGTGACCTTCCGGGGGCCGGGCGGCCGCGCACACGCGGTCGGTCGCGCCGACCAGCTGGCAGCGAAGTACGTGCGCGCCCGACGCCGGCACTACCGCATCGTGCTGCGTCAGTTCTCGAGCGCCCTCGTCCTGCAGGTATTGGCGAGCAGCCTGCTGCTCGCGCTCGGCGGCTGGCTCGTCGTCGCCGGTCAGCTCACCCTGGGACAGCTCGTCGCCTCGGAGCTGATCATCACGGCGATCGTCGCCGCCGTCGCCAAGCTGGGCAAGCAGATGGAGAGTCTCTACGACCTGTTGGCCGCGACCGACAAGCTCGGCGTCCTCCTCGACCTGCCCCTCGAGCGCGAGGGCGGTTCGCCGGCAGCGCTCGGAAGTGGTCCTGCTCGCGTCCATCTTCGCGATGTCAGCTACGGCTACGAGGGTCGGTCGGTGCTCTCGAGCGTCTCCGAGGACATCGAAGCCGGCGAGCGCGTCGCGGTCCGCGGCGCGAACGGCTCGGGGAAGAGCACGCTGACCGAGCTGATGGCAGGCCTGCGCGCGCCGGAGAAGGGCTTCGTCGCCGTCGACGAATGCGACATCCGCGACCTCTCCCTCGACGAGCTGCGGGCTCAGGTCGTCCGGGTGGGCGAAGCCGAGATCTTCTCCGGGTCCATCCTCGACAACCTGCGCGTCGCGCGGCCGAGCCTGTCGGTCGCCGAAGCGGGCGAAGTACTCGGGCGCGTCGGATTGCTCGACGCCGTGCGCGCCCTCCCGGACGGGCTCGGAACCCACCTGGCCACCGAGGGCTCGCCCCTCGCCCGCGGCCAGGTCGCGGCCTTGACCCTGGCGCGCGCGCTGGTCGCGAAGCCGCGCCTGCTCTTGCTCGACGAAGCGCTCATCCACATCGAGACCCACACGCGAAAGCAGGTGCTCGACACCCTCTTCGCAGCGGACGCGCCTTGGACGCTGGTGGCCGTCACGGACAGCGCGGACGTGATCGAGCGCTGTTCGCGCGTGGTCGAACTGTCGGATCCGAATGCGAGGGCGGTGGCATGACGAAGGAAACCACGAGACAGCGGGCCGAGATCTCGGCGCTGCAGATGGTCCAGAGCCCGCGGGCACTGCGCATGTTCACCGTCCTGTTGCTGGTGCTCCTCGTCATCAGCCTGTTCGGCCTCGGCCTGGTTCCGTGGCAGCAGAACGTCCCCGGCGTAGGACGGGTGGTGGCCTTCGACCCCTTCGAGCGCATCCAGACCGTGGCCGCGCCCGTCGACGGTCGCGTGCAGCAGGCCTGGGTCATCGAGGGCTCCCGCGTCGAGCAGGGCGACCCGCTCCTCGAGATCGTCGACAACGATCCGTCGATCCTGCGGCGGCTCGAGGAACAGCGCCTCGCACTGGAGTCCCAGGTCGGCGCAGCCCGCGAGAAGGTCCGGCTCTTCCAGTCTCAGGTGGAGGCCCTCAAGTCGGCCCAGGACCTCGCCACCGATGCGGCGCGCAGCCAGGTCCAGGTCGCGCGCGCAGCGGTGCAGTCGGCCCGCCACGGGTTCAGCGCGGCACGCGCCGTGGAGGACCAGACTCGTTTGAACTTCGAGCGCCACCGCGAGCTCGTTCAGGACGGACTGGTCTCGGACCTCGAGTTCGAGATGACCGAGCGCGCCTTCAAGGAGGCCCGCGCCCGCGTGCAGCAGGGCCGGCAGGCGTTGGCGGCGGCCGAGTACGAGGAAGAGGCCGCGGTCGCCGAGCTCGGTCGCATCGAGACCGAGAATCAGGCGCGCATCGAGACGTCGCGCACGAGCGAGCAGTCTTCCGAGCTGGAGACGGCCGCGCTGAAGGAGCGGCTCACCGCCCTCGACGTGCGCATCGCCCAGCAGAACACCCAGCTGCTCCGGGCGCCCCGCGCCGGCACGGTGTACCGGCTCTTCGCCAGCCCGGGGGCCGAGCTGGTCAAGGCAGGCGATCCCGTCCTGCAGCTGATCCCGGACACCGAGAGTCGCGCGGTCGAGCTCTGGCTCGACGGCAACCACGTCCCCCTCGTCTCTGCGGACCGCACGGTGCGGCTGCAGTTCGAGGGCTGGCCCGCCGTCCAGTTCTCGGGTTGGCCGTCGGTAGCGGTGGGCACCTTCGGTGGACGAGTGTCGCTGGTCGACCCAAGCGACGACGGTACGGGGCGCTTCCGCATCCTCGTCGTTCCGGACGCGGAAGACGAGCCCTGGCCCGAGTCGATGTACCTGCGGCAGGGCGTGCGGGCGAAGGGCTTCGTGCTGCTCGACCAGGTGAGCATCGGCTACGAGCTCTGGCGTCAGGCGAACGGCTTCCCGCCGACGGTGGCGATGCGCGGTTCGGGCGGCGGCCCGGTGCCGGTGGTCGAGCAGCCGTGACACGACTTGCGCTCGCATTGTTGTGGCTCCTGGTGTCCGCGAACGCACAGGCGACGCGCACCGAGACGGCCGGCCCCGACGCACCGCGCTCTGCGCTGCAGCTCGAAGACGTGCTCGCCTCGGTCGACGCGCATTTCCCGCTCCTGGCGGCCGCCCGTCTGCAGCGAGACGTGGCCGCCGGATCCCTGCGCGAGGCAAGGGGCGGCTTCGACACGCGACTCATCGCCGAGGGCGAGCTCAATGAGGGCGGCTTCTACCAGAACCGCTCGGGCGACGCGCGCCTCGAACAGAACACCCGGCTCTGGGGCCTGCGCTTCTTCGGCGGCTACCGGGTCGGCCGCGGCGACTTCCCTTCCTATGACGGCGGGCGGCAGACGAACGAACGCGGTGAGATCCGGGGCGGCGTCGAGCTCCCACTGCTCCGCGGCGGCTGGATCGACCCGGAACGGGCGCGCCTGCGCACCGCCGAGATCGGTATGCGCCGCGTCACTCCGGAGATCGAGCTCGAGCGGATCGGTTTCCTGCGTCAGGCCGGCCTGGCCTACTGGGACTGGCTCGCCACTGCCCTCGAGGTCGGTGTCTCGCGGCAGCTCCTGTCGGAAGCGCAAGAGCGACAGCTACAGCTCAGCGGACGAGCTGCGCGCGGCGTCGTGCCCCGGATCGATCTGGTCGACAACGAACGCCTGATCCTGGACCGCGCGATGCGCCTACTCGGCGCCGAGCGCGATGCCGAGCAGGCCGCGATTGCCCTCTCGCTCTTCCTGCGGGATGGGAGCGGTGCGCCTTCCATTCCCGAACCCGAGCGACTCCCCACCGACTTCCCCGCAGAAGAGTCCCCCGACGCCCTCGACGTCGGCGGAGACCTCACGCGCGCCCTCGATCGTCACCCGTTGCTGCTCAGCCTCTCCTTCGAACGCGAGCGCCTCGACGTGGCGCTCTCGCTGGCCCGGAACGACCGGCTGCCCGGCGTCGACCTCGTGGTGGAGGGCTCGAACGACTCGGGCACGGCGGCGCCGGGGATCTCGAGCGAGGGGACCCTGTCTCCCGATCCGCGCGGCGAGGCCGAGGTCAAAGCCAGGCTCCGCTTCACCTTCCCGGTGCAGCAGCGCGAGGCCCGGGGACGGATCGCGGTGGCGCGCGCCGAACTCTCGCGGCTCGAGCGACGCGAACGGTTCGCGCGCGAGCGGATCGAGGCGGAGATTCGGCGCACGATCGCCGCCGTCGAGGCCGCTTTCGCACAGACGGAGACCGCGCGGGAGAACCTCGTGCTCGCCGACCGACTGCGTCTCGCCGAGGAGCGGAAGCTATCCCTGGGCGCGAGCAACCTGATCGACGTGAACATCCGCGAAGTTCAGGCAGCGGACGCGGCCGTCGCGTTGATCCGCGCTCAGGCCGCCTACTTTCGCGCCCGCGTCGACTACCGGGCCGCCGTCGGCGTGGGTGTGTAGCCGTGCAACTGCGCATCTTGTCTCAGGGCGTGGCCCTCGAAAGCGAAACGCGCCGCGCCGTCGAACGTCAGGTCCGGCTCGTCGTGGGTCGGTTCGCGGCGATCGTGGCGCGCGTACAGATCACGATGGGTCCCAGCCGCGACGATCCGGAACACGGCGCGCACCGCTGTCGGATCCGCGTCGATCTCGGACACGGGGAAATCCTGAGCTTCGTCGCAGACGATCCGGATCCGGTCGCTGCAGCCGCGGGCGCCGCCTGGCGCATCCAACGCCGCCTGCGCCAGCGCCCGGACCGCGCGCGACGCCAGCCGACGGACGCTCTGAACACGGAGGATCTGAAGGCGGACGGCTGAACTCGAGACCCCTCGCGCGGGGCGGCTTCAACGCCAGCGGGAGCCGGCGTTCGCGCTAGGACGCGGCGGTGGCGGAGGGCGCGTCGAAGCGCGTGCGGTCGGCCCTTGGCGGGTTCGCGGTCGACGGCTCCAGCGCGCTGAGTGCGCGACTCAGCTCCCGATCACCGATCGCACCCACCAGCGAACGCAGCCCTTCGTCCCGCGCCGCATCGTTCGTGCAGTTCAGGTTGATGTGGCCGAGCTTCCGGAGCGCGCGGGGGGATTTCTCGTAGTCGTAGAACCGCGCCCCCGTTACGGAGTGGACCGCGGTCTCCGGGGCGAGGGCACCGATCAGGTTGACCATCGCGCTCGCGCCGCGAGAGGCGGTACTCCCGACAGGCTGTCCGAGCACGGCCCGCACGTGGTTCTCGAACTGACTGGTCTCCGCGCCGTCGAGAGTCCAATGGCCCGAGTTGTGGACGCGACACGCCATCTCGTTGACGAGCCAGCGCCCACCTACATCGAAGAGTTCGAGGGTGATCACCCCGCGGTAGTCGAGGGTGTCGCCGAGGCGCTCGAACCACGCGTCACCGGTGAGGAGTGGTTGCTCTGCCACGCCGCGCAGGGGGCTCCGCGACAGACGCAGGATGCCGCCGACGTGAACGTTCTCGGTGGGCGCCCAGGTCTGGATCGCGCCCGAGGCGTCGCGAACGGCGATCAGGGAGAGCTCGCGATCGAAGGGCACGAAGGCTTCGAGGATCGCCGGCGTCGTTCCGACCTCGCGAGCGGCTTGCTCTGCATCGGCCCGGTTCTGGATGCGCCACTGACCCTTCCCGTCGTAGCCGTCCTGGCGGGTCTTCAAGATGGCCGGGAAGCCGAGCTCCACCAACGCGGCTTCGAGCTCGTCGGGTCCCGACACGGACCGGAACTCGGCGGTGGCGATTTCGAGATCGCGCAGGAAGCGCTTCTGGACCAGCCGATCCCGGACGACCTCGAGCGCCCGGGGATTCGGGAAGATCGGTACGCGCGACTCGAGCTTTCGGCACACGTCGAGCGGCACGCCTTCGAACTCGTAGGTCACGGCGTCGCAGCCCGAGAGGGCGTCCTCGACGGCGGCCGAGTCGAACGACTCGCGGAGGACCGGCGCGACCGAAGCAGCAGAGCTTTCCTCGTTCGGGTCGATGACCAGGACTTCGACGCCCAGGTTCGAGGCGGCTTCTGCGAGCATCCGCCCGAGCTGTCCTCCTCCGAGGATCCCGAGCTTCACCGCGCGCCCTTCTCGTCTTCGGTCGTCGCCGCGAGGGGCGTACTCAGCACACGCTGGGTCTGGGCGTCCCGGCGACTGCGCAATCGTTCACGGAGCGCGGGGTTTCCGTGCGCCAGCATCTCCGCCGCCAGCAACCCGGCGTTGGCGGCTCCGGCCTCGCCGATCGCGAGCGTCCCGACGGCGACGCCGGCTGGCATCTGTGCGATCGAGAGCAGCGAATCGATGCCGCGAAGGGCGCGGCTCTGAACGGGCACCCCCAGGACGGGCAACACGGTCATCGACGAGAGCATGCCCGGGAGATGGGCCGCTCCCCCGGCCCCGGCGATCAAGACGGCCAGGCCCCGCTCTTCGGCGCGGCGTCCGTAGGCGTAGAGCAGGTCGGGAGTGCGGTGTGCCGAAACGATGCGGGCCTCGAAACCCACCTCGAGCTCGGTCAGCGTTTCCGCAGCGCGCTGCATCGTGGGCCAGTCGGAAACCGACCCCATGACGATGCCCACCTCACCGGGCGCGGGCTCCTCGAGCCAGCCAACGCTTTCGTCTCCCATCCCGAGGCCCTCCCTGGAAAAGGTGCGAGCTCACGGCCCGCTCCGCGCTGCGCCCCATCTCTGCCGGGTCACACGAGTGCGACCCCTCGCATGTCGACCCCCGTGCGTGCACAAGCGGAGGCGTCTCGTCCGGCTGTGCGCAACGGTAGCGAACTCGCTGTCGCGCCCGGAGCGAGTACGCCGCTCGATCGGAGCGGACCGTGGTGGGTTGTGGCGCTTCGCTTGCGCCCGAGACGTCCCTACTCGGTGTCGGGCGGGATCGTCAGGATCGAAGAGCGCACCTGCCGGATGATGGTCTCGGCCGTCTCGCCCAGCAGATCGCCGACGCGATCCTGGCGCCCTCGGGTTCCCATCACGATCAGGTCGACGTCTCGATCGTTGGCGACCCTCGGCAGCACCTCTTCCGCCGGCCCCTCGACCAGCTGGCCCGCGATCCCGCGGTGCGCATCCTGGGCGAGCAAGTCATCGAGGTCCGCCTGGACCCGGCCGCGGGTCGTCTCGACGTAGTCCTTGAGCTCGGCTTCGTCGAGGCTCTCCTGCAAGAGCTCGCCGCCGGCCGCGTGCCACGCCGAGACCACTTCGAGGTTCGCATCGGCCCAGTCGCGAACCCGCTCCGCCCAGCCGAGGATGCGGTCCGCGGAAGCGCGCGGACGCGGCGTACGCGTGGGATCCACCGCGGCCATGATGCTTGCGGGCAATCGTCCGTCGTCGCCGACGATCCAGACAGGACAGGGACAGCGGCGAAAGAGGTGAAGCGCCGTGGAGCCGAAGAAGACGGCGCCTTCGTGGCTCCAGCCGCTCGCGGGCTTGATCACCAGGTCGAAGCCATCCCGCTCGACCAGGTCCAGGACGAGCTCCCAGGCGACCCCCCAACGCACTTCGACGGCCACCTCGAGCTGGGAGGCGCGCATGCGCTCGGCGACCTCTTCCATCCGGCTCGTCTCCGTCGCGAGGAGCAGCTCCCGGACCGTGCAACCCTTCACCTGCGTGTCGAGCGAAGCGTCTCCGCCCACGCTCTCCTCGAGGACGCGGAGCAGGGTCAGGCTCGCGCCCGTGCGCTGAGCGAGTTGACCGGCCAGGGTCAGCGAACGTTCCGCGCGATCTTCGTGCGGGGCCAGCACCAGGATTCGTCTCACGGCGGTTCTCCTCGAGGGAGGAATCGGCGTGCGAGGGACGAGCCTTGAGGGAGGTGTGTCGGTGCGTCGACTCCGGCGCACCGATCTGCCCTGTTGCCGATTCGCGCCCGCGGGGTCGCGGGACGCGGGGGCAGTTTGCCTCGACCGCGACGCGGGCCCCGCTCGGACGCGCGGTTGGCTCGCAGCTGCCGTTCTCCTGCCGGTCGGCGGTTCTCGATATATCGGTTTTGCCGATCATTTCTCACAACATTTTCTATTTTTCGAATCGAGAATCGAGCCCTAGTTTCGAAGTGCGCCCGCAGGTTCGCCTGCCCCAGCCACGCAGCACGGCAGGCGGCGAAAGGCGAGATCATGCGACTTCGAATCCTCATCGCCCTCTTCTCGATCCTGACTCCAGCGGTGGGTCACGCGAATGCGAGCATCCAGGAACCGCAGATCGGGAAGGACCCGCTCGTCCTCCGCGCGATCGAGTCGGACGCGACACCGGCCCCCGCGCGCCAGACACGCAGCTACTCGATTCCGTTCCTCACGGACCAGCTCGGCATCGAATGGAAGCCGGTGCGCGACCTCGATGAGCGCGAGCTCCTGGCCGAGTGCCGGCACGCCCCGGTCACCCACGGGCTGGCGTGCCAATGACACACATCCCGCCACAGGAGAGCCCATGCGATCCACTCTCGTGAACCGACTCGTCCCGGCCGCGCTCTGCGCAGTCGTGCTGGCCCTGCCGACCGCGGGGCTCGGGGTCGACTACCTGCCCGAGCCGGAGCAGGCCGCGTGGGCCGAGCGACTCGCCGAGGCCCACGAGGCGATCGACGAGGCGAATCGGCGCGTGGAGAAGGCGCGCGCTGCGTACACGGAAGCGCGCCACGAGCGCCATCCGCGGGGAGCGGCCCTGAAGGAAATCGAGACCGAGTTCCGGGACGCGCAGCGCGACGCAGCGGAAGCCCAGCGCGAATTCGACGCGCTGCTCGAACGGGCGCGCCCGGCGGGCGTGTTGCCCGAGGTTCTGAGGCCCTACCTCTGAGGGTTCGGGGCGGTCAGGGACGGCGCGCCCCGGCTCAGGCGTGTGGCCTGTCGCGGCCCGCCCGCCGAGGTGGGCGGGCCACGACGAAGACCGGCGATCGCTAGAGCTTCTCGTGTTCGGGGACCGTGTACCCCGCCTTGCCGAGCGCCCCGATGATCGCGTCGAGGTTGGTCACCTCGTCATCGAAGGTGACAGTGAGCGTGTGTGCACTCATGTCGGTGCTCGCCGACTGCACTCCATCGACACCCTGTACGGCCTCACGGGCCGCAGCAGAAGTGCTCCCTCACTTGACGCCAGGCGTCTCCAGTCGATACGACACGTCCCCGGCGAACGCCGGGCCTGCGAAGAGCATCATCGCGAGGATGCTCATCGTGAATCGAGCCAGCATGGTGACCCTCCTCGAGTGGATGTTGTCTCCAAGAGTATCGAACGCTGCAGCGATCGCCTTGAGACCGCAGCCTGCGCTCGAACCGGCGCGCTAGTCGAAGCGCGCGCGCAGCCACGCCTCGACGGCCTCCGCTCCCGCGCGCCAGTCGGGGTCGAGCATCAGATCGTGGGCTCCGGGCACGCAGAGCAGCGTCGCGTCGAGCCGTGCTCGGGGCTCCTCGTGGCTGCGTACCGGAATCGACACATCGTGCTCGGCGGCCACGACCAGCGCTGGGCGCGCGTCCCCCTCCGCTCGCGCGATCGGCCCGCGTCGAAACAGCTCTCGGATCGCGACCGGCGACTCGAGGTCGAGGCGGGCGAGATGCGCTGCTCGCTCGCTCGCATCGAGGTCCGGTGACAGGAAGAACGGCGCCATCGCGCTGCGGAGCCGCCGCGGATCGCCTCTGAGCTGACCCCAGAGGAGCGAAAAAGGGGTGGCCAGCAGCATCTTCGCGACCACACCCAGGTCGGGACGAAGCGGCGAACCGGCAAGCAGCACGAGCCCGGCGATCTCCGGGTGAGCGGCCCAGCAGCGCTCGGCGATGGCGCCCCCCATCGAATGACCCAGCAATACGACGCGCTCGCCGAGTTCGCGACACGTCGCCATCACGTCCTGCGCGTAGTCCGCGAGCGACCAGCGACGAATCCGATCGTGGCCGTCGCTCTTACCGTGACCTCGCAGGCTCAGCGCGTGCGCGGCCCAGCCCCGCTCGGCGAAGAAGCCCAGGTAGTGCTCGTCCCAGCACCAGGCGCCGTGGAACCCCCCGTGCACGAAGAGCAGGGCCGGTCGGCCCGGCCGCGCGTCGCCCGCTCTCGTGAGTAGTTCGAGGTTCACGCCCGCGAATCCTACCCGACGGCGCCCACCGAGGGTTCCGGTCGCGCCGGGACGTGCAAGACTGTCGCCCCACCCCACCCATTCCGAGCCAGGAGGTCCCCCCGTCATGAAGCTGCACGAAGCCGAGTCCCCGAATGCGCGCCGCGTCTGGATCTTCATGGCCGAGAAGGGGATCGACATCCCCCGCGTGACGGTCGACATCCGCGGCGGCGAGAACCTGAAGCCCGACTACCTGAAGATGAACCCGATGGGTCGCGTCCCGGTTCTCGAGCTCGACGACGGCACCTGCATTTCCGAGAGCGTCGCCATCTGTCGCTACCTCGAGGGCCAGCACCCCGACCCGTGCCTGTTCGGGGCACCGGGGGCCGAGGCCGCCCAGGTCGAAATGTGGAACCGCCGCGCCGAGCTCAACTTCGGACTGAACGCAGCCATGGCGTTCCGCAACATCACGGGCTTCTTCAAGGACCGGGAAGAGTGCATGCCCGAGTGGGGGAAGCTGTGCGCGGGCGAAGCGCGCAAGTTCCTCGGCGTCTTCGAGGAGCGCCTCGGCGAGAGCGAGTACGTCGTCGGCGACCAGTTCTCGATCGCCGACATCTCGCTGGGCGTCTTCTACGGCTTCTCGTTCATGATCGAGCAGCTCGCGAAGATCGACCTCGAGCTGAAGCGTCCCAACCTCACGCGCTGGTACGGCACGTTGAGCGAGCGCCCGAGCTTCGGGTAGCCGGCCTCCTTCGAGGGCAATCTCGCGCCCAACCCGAAACGCCTAGCGACTTCTTCGTAGTTGCTCCCGACTCCCAATGAGCGAGTAAAGGGACGGGACGAGAAAGAGCGTAACGGCAGTAGAGAACGTGAGGCCCCAGCCAAGCGCGAGCGACACCGGCGAGACGATGGTGTCGTACCCACCGAGACCGTACGCCGTTGGAAAGACGCCCGCGAGAGTCGACAAGCTCGTGACGACGACCGGGCGAAGTCGCCCAACACATGCTTCGATAAGGATGTCCTTCGAGGCCACCCCCGAGGCCCGATCCTTGGCTCTTCGGACGGCGTCGATCAGTAGAATCGATGAGTTGACCACGACGCCCGAAAGGCCCACGGCTCCAACTAGAGAGAGCATGGACACCGGCATCCCGTGCGCGAAGAACGTCATGATGACCGCGGCGACCGAGAAGGGCACTACCGCGAACACGACGATCGAATCGCGTAGCGACCCCAGCATAAGGGTGATGACGCAGATCGTGAGGCCAATGCTGATGAGGAACGCGACTGCAAGTCCCTGCAAGCCCTCGATGCTCTCTGCGGCCTCGCCTCCAATCTCAATCAATACTCCGTCCGACTCGAGGCCGAGCTCCTCATCGACTGCGGCTGCGATACTGAGCGGCGTGGCCGCGCTTCGCGGGTCGATGCCTCCGGTGACCGTTGTCGAACGCATTCCATCCCTCCGAGTCACGCGAGGAGAGACCCGCCTCTCGATCGGCTCCAAGACGTCACGCAGCGGCACCAAGTCACCGCGTCGATTCCGGATCTCAGCGTCTAGAAGCGCATCGATATCACGCCGGTGAGAGGCTTCGTATAGGACCCGCACGTCCATCGACCCGCTTGCACCGCGTATCTCTGTAGCAATGGTCCCTTCCAGCGCGGCTTGCAGCGTCTCAACGACGAGCTCGACATCGAGTTGTCGCATCGCGAGGCGTTCGTGCGAGGGGTTCAGGTCGAGTTCGGCGACGGCTGCCTCGTCGGTGAGCGCAACGTCCACGCCTCCGGCTTCCTCGGCTACGTGCCGCACCTCCTCCGCAACTCGAATCCGCGACGCGTCGTCGTTGCCGAGCACGTACACTTCAATCGGCTGGAGGATGGGCGGCCCATCGACAACGGCCGCATACTCAACGTCGACTCCGTCAGGGACGACGATGCGATCTCGCACATGCTCAATCCACTCGGTGGCATTGAGGCGCCGCCGATCCAGGTCGAGGAATACCCCGACGAATCCCTGGTGCTGAGTGCCGCCGGTTGTTCTGGCAATCTCCCCAGACTCGATGTGGCCTGCTCGAGCCGTGACAGCGAGCAGGTCGGATCCCATGATGGTTGGCACCTGGTCCTGAATCGACGCCAGTATCGCCTCCGTGCGCGCAAGTGGTGTCCCCGCCGGGGCTCTAACTTTGATGTGGAAGCCCTTGCTTCCCTCCTGTGGGTAGAAGACGAATTGCATCGTCGGTGCGATCACAACTATCACCAAGCACCATCCCAAGATGAAGCTCGCAACGATCGCCAGCGGGCGGTTCAGCGACCGCTCCAAGAGCCCGCGATAGACCTGCTCCATTCGCACCAAGAACGCGCGCTTGCCCAAGCCGTCGGAACGCTCGCGCAGCCCGCCCATATGCGCGGGCAGAATCGTGAACGACTCGAGAAGCGAGAATACCAGCGCGATGCAGACCATTGCCGGTAGCGGCCAGACCATCTGCCCCGAACTTCCGCCGAGCGACAAGAGCGGCACGAACGCGAGGATCGTTGTCACCGCGGCCGTCGCCACGGGGGCAGCGACTTCCGAAGCTCCCATTGCTGCGGCGTCTGCGGCCGAGTAGCCGCTTGCTCTCTTCGACAAGATGCGCTCTGCGACGACGACAGCGTCGTCCACAAGCATCCCAAGCACGATGACGAGTCCCAACGTGGAGACAATGTCGAAACCGAGGCCGGCTCTTGGCATCACCGTGACGACACCGGCTACAACAAGCGGCACCCCGACGCATACCCAGAGCGCTGCCCCGGGGGTGAGGAAGGTGAATACGATGATTCCGACCAGGAAGGTTCCGATGAGAGCGTTCTGCCCCATGATGCCCATCCGTTTTCGGATGTCGTAGCTTCCATCGTTCACGATCGAGATGCGTACCGAGTCCGGTACCGCGAGGTTCGACAACACGCGGTCGATGTCGCATCGAGCTTCGAGCAGGTCCGCGCTGGCTGTCTTCGTAGGGATAACGGACACACCGGATTCACCATTGGTCCCGACCGCGAGGCCAACGTCCTTGCGTGACATCACAACGCGAGCGACGTCGCCAACCCGCACCAGGCCCGAGGATCCTCCGAAGCGAAGCGCAGTATTCTCGACATCCTTGGCACTCTCGAAGCGCCCCAAGATGACTACGTCCCGGCGATCAGTCGCTGACTTGATGCCGCTTCCAGCGCCGGACGCGTTTCTTCGTCGGAGTGCCGCAGTGACATCACCCGAGGTAACGCCAAGCCCCTTGGCAACGTGCGGCTGAAAGAGAACGTGTACCTCTCGGTCAGGCAGGCCGACGACCGCTACGCGACCGATCGTTTCCAGGCGGCGGAGTTCATCTTCGAGGCGCTCAGCAAGCGGAGCGACCTCGCTTCCGGGGCCGGAGAGCGCGATCTCCAGCAGCGGATATTCGGCATCGACGACGCGAGTGATCGTCGGTTCGTCCCGCATCTCCACTGGAAGTCCGGAGATGTTGCCAACCGCCCAGCGGATGTCTCGTTCGATCCGGGCGGAGTCCTCGGCCTCGGTATCCGGGGAGAGCTCGACGTGCGTACTGCTCTGTCCTCTGATCGACACGGAGGAGTAGTGGCGGATTCCGTCGATTTCCTGCAGGGCCTCCTCAATGGGAACCGTTACGCGTCCTTCGACTTCTTGCGCCGACGCTCCGGGAAGAGAAGCAGCAACGATGAACTTGGGCACCTCTCCGGGTGCGAACGCATCCACGCGGACATTCGAGATCGAAGTCAGACCGAGCAGCGCCATCATGATGGTCAACAGGTGCACCACGAAGGGGCGGTCCAACAAGAATCGAACAACCCGTTCCACCACTAGAATTCGGTGCCCAGCGGCGAGACAGGCATTCCGTCCACGAGGGCGAACTGCCCGGACACGACAACGACCTCTCCCTCCTCCATACCGTTCACCACTTCGACGTAACCGGCAGCCTCACGCCCAACTCGGAGACTTCGCTCTCTTGCAACCCACCCGTCCACCGCCCGCTCGACTATGAAGAGGGCGGCCTTGCCGTTGTCCTGAGTCAAGGCGGAGCGAGGGACGCTGAGGACGGCTGAGTTCGACGCCGGTAGCTCGACAACTGCCACGATCCCATCTCGCACTCCATCCACGGCGGCATTGGACCAAAGCTCCAGACCGAAGGTCCCCTCGAGCTCATCGGCCATCGCGCCGAGCTTTTGGATCGCCATGATTTCCTCGATCCCCGGTAGGTCTGGGAATCGAACGACGAGCTGCGTGTGCGAGCGAATCCGGTGTAGATCACGAGCTGATACGCCGGCTACGACTCGAACGCGAGCTAGGTCGACCACGGTTGCCACATGGTCACCGGTCTGGACCGAGTCTCCGGCATCCACGAGCAACTCTTCAACTGTTCCGGCGAACGGCGCGCGGATGAGGGCGTCTTGCGCCAAGCGTTGCGACTCCTTGAGCTGCACCTCCGTCAGGCGTAGACCTGCTGTCGCGATTTCAAGATTGTTCTCGAGCTCCGCTAGCCGCACGTCGCTGATCGCGTCCGCTTGCGCCAAGGGTTGCGCTCGCTCGAGCTCTCGCCT
Organism: Myxococcota bacterium; assembly: GCA_039030075.1. Classification (NCBI taxonomy): domain Bacteria; kingdom Pseudomonadati; phylum Myxococcota; species Myxococcota bacterium. The sequence continues at coordinate 28,770 of JBCCEW010000029.1, forward strand.
TGCATGAGCATTCGCGGCGCGCGCGCGCTGCCTCTCGGCCAGGGCGCGTTGCACCCTGATCTCCGTGCGACTCGGGTCCAACGCAATAAGCACGGCGTCCGGCAGGACAGGCTCGCCAGGCGCGACTTGACGGTCGACAACGCGACCGGTCAACTCAGACTTGAGCTCCGCGACACGGAATGCACGGGCGCGGCCGGTGATTTGTCGGCTCTCGCCGATCACGCGAACCTGGGCTCGATCCACGGACACCCGCGCCGCGACGACGGGCCTCTTCGCTGCGGGCGATCGGTCCTCCTCCGCAGATTCCGAGGCAGAGCAGGACGCCAAGCCCAGCAACAGGGTCGCCGCCAAGACGGTTTCCGATCTCGGGTGGCCCAGCGGCCTTTTTTGCGACGGGTGACTCACCGTGCTCTCCGATGGCGATGCTCCCCACAACCATCGGCGCCGGACCTTGCTGCCCCTTTTGGGGCGTGTGAAGAAGTGTGTATTTCGTTGGGGAGAGGGTGTCGCAAACGGAAAGACCAGTGATTCCGGTCGACTGCGGCCAGCGTTAAGGGACCGCTTCGCCGCGCCGGCGGGCTCATGCATCCGCGAAACGGACGCTGGGCTAGGCAGAGCGCCTGGCGCTTAGCGTTCTTGATTTCCTCAGAGATCGAACGTACGTTTGAAACGATCGTTCGACCGCTTTGTTGATCCCACGGATCGAATCGCGCGCCCCGCGAGAGCCCTTTGACCTCCGCCCCTCGAGTCGACTCGGACCGGCCTTCCAGCCATGACCGGCCGCCGTCTGCCGCCAAGCTCCGACTGATCGATGCCGCCGAGCGAATCTTCGCGGAGCGAGGCTTCGAGGGTGCCTCGATGCGCGCGATCACCGCGGAAGCGGGCATGTCGGTCTCCGCCGCGAACTATCACTTCGGTTCCAAGGAAGCGCTGCTGGCGGCGACGATCCGCCGCCACGTCGAGCCGATCAACGAGCGGCGCTTGGCGGAGCTGGCGCGGACCGAGGCCGAGTCGGCTCCGGACCCTCCCGACGTCGAGGCGATTCTGCGTGCCTTCCTCTTCCCGTCGTTCGAGGAGCCAAGCGAGCGGGACAGTCACCGAGAAGTCGTAAGCCGTCTTCATTCCGATCCGCCCGAACGCGTTGGCCGGCTCAAGAACGAGCTCTACACAGCAATGCGGGAGCGGTTCTGTGATGCGCTCGCGCGTGCCTTGCCGGGTGCCGACCGGGCCCAGATCGAGGTCGGTTACCAGTTCTGCATCGGCGTCATGGTGCACGTGATCGCTGGCCATCACATGCCGAGCGCTCCAACGAAGGAGCTCGATCCCGAAGAGACGACGCAGGCCATCGCGCGCTACACGAGCGCAGGGCTTCGCGCCCTTGTCGGCGATGGCGGTGGGGGTAACGGCTGATGGACGGGCGGCGGCGCAAGCATATACTTCCCCTGTTGCTCCTCGGGGTTGGCGCGGTTCTGGTCGCGCTGCTTGTTGGCGTCCAGCCCAGTCCGAGTCGTACAGAGCCGGCGCCGATCTCTCCGCTCGTACGCGTTGTCGAGGCTATCCCCGAGACGATATCGCTACGCGTTCACGCACAGGGTACGGTCGTTCCGCGAACCGAAAGCGACCTGGTTCCCGAGGTGGCCGGGCGGGTCGAGTGGGTGTCTCCAGACCTCGTCTCCGGCGGCACCTTCGAGTCTGGCGAGCCGTTGGTTCGCATCGAGCGAGCCGACCATCAGGCAGAGCTCGAGAGTGCGCGCGCCGCGGTTGCCCGCACGCGCAGCGAGGCAAGCCGCGCCGCGAAGGAGCTGCGTCGCCAACGCACCCTCGCCGGTCGATCCGTCACGAGTCAGGCGCGCATTGACGACGCCGAGAACGCAAGCCGAGTTGCCGACGCGCTGGCACTGGAGGCCAAGGCGAAGCTGGCGCGAGCCCAGCGCGATCTCGAGCGCACCGAGCTGCGTGCACCCTACACGGGGCGCGTGCGGGAAGAGAGCGTCGATCCCGGTCAGTTTGTGAATCGCGGCACCGCGATCGCGCGGCTGTACGCGGTCGACTATGCGGAGGTGCGCCTTCCGCTGCCCGACCGCGAGTTGGCCTACCTCGACGAGAGCGTTCTCCATGTCGTCCGTGGAGCCGATGGGCTTCGACCGCGCGCGACCCTCCGGGCGGAGTTTGCGGGTGGCTCGCACGAATGGCGTGGTGAGATCGTCCGTTCGGAGGGCGAGATCGACGCGCGCAGTCGGATGGTGCACATCGTCGCTCGGGTGGAGGACCCCTACGGTCTCGCCGCGGATCCCACGCTCGAGGCGCCGCCGCCGCTTGCAGTTGGGCTCTTCGTTGACGCAGAAATCGAGGGTCGCTCGATCGAGAACGCTTTCGTGTTGCCCCGTGAGGTGCTGCATGTCCACCGTGGCCAGGAAGGTCAGGTCTGGGTGGTCGACGCGGAAGATCGGATCCGAGTGCAAGATGTCGAGGTGCTGCGCACCGAACGAACCGACGTGGTGATCACGGCCGGTCTCGGCCGAGGCGACCGCGTACTGCGGACGCGCTTGCGAGCACCGATCGATGGGATGAGCGTGCGCGTCGCGAGCCCGGACACCGCTCCGAATCGAGAAGCGCTCGCGGAGCGGAAGCAATGACCCGGATCATCGCTTGGTGGGCGCGGAACCCTGTTGCGGCGAACCTGTTGATGTTCCTGATGCTGCTCGGAGGCCTCGCAAGCGTTCCAGCGATCGGCCAGAAATCCTTCCCTGACCTCGACCTCGAGCGCATCACGATCAGCGTGGAGTATCCAGGAGCGGCTCCCGAGGAGGTTGAGGAAGGCGTCTGCATCCGCATTGAGGAAGAGGTCCAGGGGCTCAACGGCGTCAAGAAGATCACATCGACGGCGACAGAGGGCCTCTGCGCCGTGACCGTCGAACTCTCTCGAGGATATCCGGTCGATCGGGCGCTGAGCGACGTGAAGAACGCCGTTGACGGTATCGACGCCTTCCCCGACGAAACCGAGGAGCCGGTCATTCGCTACCTCGAGATCCAGAGGACTGCCGTGCAGATCGCGCTCTCCGGAGCGGCTTCGGAGCGATCGCTGAAGGTGTGGGGTGAGCGTCTACGCGATGGACTTTCTGCGCAGCCAGAGATCTCGCAGGTGGAGTTACAGAATGCCCGCGAGTACGAACTCGCCATCGAAGTCCCGGAGGCCTCGCTGCGCCGCCACGGCCTGAGCTTCGACCAGGTAGTGGCGGCGGTGCAGCGCGGGTCGCTCGATCTACCGGGGGGCGCGATCAAGACGGATTCTGGGGAAGTACTCCTACGCGCAAAAGGCCAGGCCTACACGGCCGAGGATTTCCAAGCGCTCGTGGTCATGACGCGCGCCGACGGAACGCGCCTTCGCCTGGGAGAAATCGCGAACGTGGTGGACGGGTTCGAGGACGAGGACCGCTATGCCCGTTTCGATGGCGAGCCTTCTCTGATGATCCGCGTGGTACGGGTCGGCGACCAGAAGGTCATGGGCGTGGTCGAATCGGCCCAAAGCTTCCTCGGGCGCGAAGGTCCACGCCTACCGGAAGGCCTGAAAATGACGGTCTGGCGCGACGGGGCGAAGGAGCTCCGTGAGCGGCTCGACATCTTGTGGCGCAACGGACGCGCGGGCTTCGTCCTCGTGTTCCTGGTCTTGGCGCTCTTTCTGCAGTTTCGTTTGGCGATCTGGGTTTCGATCGGTGTTCCGGTCGCGATCGCCGGTTCACTCGTCCTCTTGCCGGCATCTGACATCTCCATCGACGTGATCTCGACCTTCGCCTTTATCATGGTGCTCGGCCTGTTGGTCGACGACGCGATCGTCGTTGGTGAGAACGTCCACACCCATCAGGAGAACGAGGAAGATCCGTTGCAGGGCGCTGTAAGTGGCGCCCAGGAAGTGGCGGTCCCTGTGATCTTCGGCGTGTTGACGACGATGGTTGCATTCCTTCCGATGATTGCATCGCCCGGTTTGATGGGTCAGATCTTTGGGACGATCGGTATGGTGGTCATCTTCTGCCTGATCGGCTCCCTGGTCGAATCACAGTGGATTCTACCTGCGCACCTCGGTCACCACGGAGGGCGCGGCCTCTCCGACGCGCGATCTCGTCTCGGAATGCGCTGGAGGGGCATACAGCAGCGATTCTCGGGATGGCTCCGCAGGTTTACTCACGACCACTACGTGCCCGCACTCGATCGCGCGATCGAATGGCGCTACAGCGCAGCGGCGGGTGCGGCGGTTCTCCTGCTTCTCGCCTTTGCGCTTATCGGGACGGGGTGGGTCAAGTTCACTTTCTTCCCGGAGATCGAGTCCGACTACGTAACGGCCAGCGTCGCGATGCCGCAGGGGACTCCCGTCGACCTGACTGCTCGCGCGGTGGACTCGCTCGAGCGCTCGGCGATCGAGCTCAGCGAGCAACTGAACGCCGAATTCGGGGCGGACGAAAGCGATCCGCTGGTTCGGCATGTAATGGTCTCTGTCGGGGTGCAAAGTGCGGACGAGGGATCGCCTCGGGGAGCGAACGCGCCCACCGGCTCGCATCTCGGTGAGGTACAGATCGAGATCCTGAGCGGCGATCGCCGGCCGCTTTCCGCCAAGGAAATCGCGAATCGCTGGCGCGAGCTCACGCCGCCGATCCCCGGCGTCGAGGAGCTGTCCTACGCCGCCGATTACTTCGCGAAGGGCGACGAAATCGATGTCCAGTTGCAGTCGGAAAGCCTGGCGGACCTCCAGTCTGCCGCGACCTTACTCCGCCGCGAGTTGACCTCGTATCCGGGCGTCTACGACATCACCGATTCATTCAGGGCTGGCAAACAGGAGATCAAGCTCAAAATTCTACCCTCCGCCGAGGCGCTCGGTCTGACGCTCGAGGACCTCGCTCGGCAGGTGAGACAGGCGTTCTATGGTCACGAGGCGCAGCGAGTTCAGCGGGGCCGTGACGACATCAAGGTCATGGTGCGATTTCCGAAGGATCAACGTCGCTCGTTGACCGATCTCTCGGAGCTTCGCATCCGAACGCCCGACGGCGCGGAGGTCCCGTTCGACAGCGTGGCGCGCGCCGAGATGGGCTCTGGCTTTGCCAGCATCAAGCGGGCCGATCGCAGTCGCGTGATCAACGTGATGGCCGGTGTGAATGATCGGCTCGCCAACGCCAATGAGGTCCTTGCTTCACTCGAGGCCGAGTTCCTGCCGACGCTGGTCGGTGACTACCCCGGACTCTCGTTCTCCCTCGAGGGCGACGCAGCCGAACAAGGTGAGTCGGTGGCGGCGCTCGGACGCAACTACATCGTCGCCATGTTCGCGATCTACGCGTTGCTTGCCATCCCGCTCCGCTCGTACCTCCAGCCACTCATCATCATGGCGGTGATTCCTTTCGGTGTGGTGGGTGCCCTGCTCGGACATTTGCTAATGGGTGGCCTCGCGGGCGCACTGCCAGAGTGGATGACGGTGACGCGGGCCGTCGTCGGTTTCAGCATGATGTCGATCTTCGGAATCGTCGCCGCATCGGGTGTCGTCGTGAACGCGAGCCTCGTCCTGACTCACTCGATCAATGGGCGACTCGGGGCAGGTTCCGCGCTTCGTGCCGCCGTGCGCGAGGCCGGCGTCACGCGCTTCCGGCCTGTGGTGCTGACGTCGATCACCACGTTCGTGGGTCTCGTACCGATGTTGCTTGAGGGAAGCTCGACCGCACAGTTCTTGATTCCGATGGCGTGCTCGCTTGCCTTCGGAACTCTGTTCTCTTCGGTGATCTCGCTGTTCCTTGTCCCCTGTGCCTACGTGATCGTCGATGACCTCCAAAAGGCCTACGCGACGACATGGGACCGGCTTATGGGAATGGGGCCGCTTGGCCTGGCGGCAGGGGCGGACCCTCCTGAGGACCGGTTGCGCTAAGGAGGGTTCGACACGTTCGCGTGCCTCGTCTTGCATTGATCAAGAAAGAAGAACCCAGGGCCGCGTACGCCGGCCCTGGGTCTCTAGCCAGGTGCTGAGCTCGTCTCACTTGCTAGGCCGCCCACGATGCCCTCCCATCGTGCCGCTGTCGCTAGGCTCGCGAGTGGTCCCGCTGCACCCGTGGACTGATCAGCTTGATTCTGAGTTTACCTAGGACTTCGGGCCCCCTGACCGATGCCGTTGGTCCTTCGTCGCGTTGCATTGATCGTCACGTGGTACGTCTCATCCCCCCTCTGTCATTGACGCTGTGGCATTGTGGAAGCCTCTCGGTGCGAGCGCGCCTGCGTCTCCCGACGCCTTCTCAGAGAATCATGCCACTCTCTATCGGTGATCCCACTTCGCTAGAAATCTGGAGGAGCCGCTGCCTGTCTACTCGATCGTGCCACGCAGCCTTGGCATCGAGTTGAGCGCCGACGCTCTGAAGGAAGAAGACGCCGTTACGGTGAAGCAAGCAAGAAAGCGGGTCCGTCTCCGAGTACGCTTCGAAGTAGGTCACGCCCCGGTCGCCATCCGTCACGAGTATCTCATGGCGTGCTGCCACAACTGCTGCGAAGGCCGAGCGAGACGAGTCGTCGCTGGTCTCGAGCACGATGTCCTCGAGCAAAACGCTCTCGCACGTTCTGCGAGAGGACGCCGACCACCGCAGTGTGATGAGCGCGCGATTCTTGAGGCAGCAAAGGTTCTCCCTTGTGTCACCGGTGCGATGCATCGGGTTCTCGAGGAACGTGCCATACACAAGGAATCGAGATAGCTGGTCAGCTTGGCTCGGCTCACGAATCTTGAGGGACGCCAGATAGGCAGATTGGTCCCGACGCTCCATGTCAAGCACTTGCACGAGGCGCGGGTATTCGTCCGCGTCGACGAGTAAATGGGTTCCGTTGTATTGAAACGTCGCGAATCGCGTTACGGATTCCCCGCGCCGCGAAGCTGCGTGACGTAGCGGTGGTCTTCGGAAGGCGATCTTCTCGTTCATGATGGACTGCTAATCTGCAGCCGCGACCGTTCCGCCATCGCGATACTCGTCGCCGAGAGCGGGAGCGCTCTGGCGCAGGTTGAAGAGCGGTTCCTCCTGGAGACGACGCTGTGGAGCGCGTGCAGGAACGGCGTGCGGGGTTCACCGAACGGGCTTCGAGACATCTTCGGGCACTCAACCATCTCTCTCACCTGCAGCGGATCATTGGCCAAGCCTAGAGGGCGAGCGTTTCCGAAATCTTCGTTCTCTGTGTAGAAGAACGAACTTCGTGTTGGTCGTCGGGCTGGCTGCGGCCCTCCGCGGGACGAGTATCCTCCGGAGATCACGCGAGAGCCTCCTAGAACGAGTAACTCAAGAAGGCGCCACCCATCCCCTGATCCCGCGATCCGCGTCGCCTCACAAGCGGTGATTCGGCTGCATCGCCGAGCAGCTGGTCATAGCCGCCGAATGTCGTTAGTGAGATGTGCCTCGTAAGCGGAATAGAAATGGTCGCGTGGAAACCAGCCGAGCGAAGCCCGCCATCCGCTTCGAACCGTGCAAGTCCCGAGCGACTCGATGCTCTCGGGGATACCCCAAAGAACGAGTCCATGTACTTCGAATCCGCGAAAGTCACCTCAGGTCCTAGGCTATAGAAGCCCATCTTCCCGAGAACCGGAAAGGCGCTCTGGTACTTGATCGTTCCGCTGCCGACGAGGCCGTGGTGACCATTCGTGCCTTGCACGAGCTCGATCTTCCCGACGAACCCATCTACCGAGTACTCGACGAATCCTCCCAGTTCGATCGTGAAGTCGACGTTGTCAAGTCCATCGAGATCGTCGGTCCTGCCCCCAACGATCTGAAGCGGGTTGCTGCCGTCTTCATTCCGGCCGAAGTCGAACGTGGCAAGGGGCCCCGCACGGAAGCCATGAGAGTTGATGAGGTTCGCCCCAAGACCTTCGAATGAGAGGAAGATGGTCTGTTTGTAGTTGACACTCAGGCTAGGAACGACGCTCATGATGTAGCTGTCGTCACCCAGATAGGTGGGCGAGGCGATTGTGCCTACTGCGAGACTCACGTCCCAGTCGCCTCGCTCAGGAGGGGGGCCGTTGCCGGGTGCATCGCTCTCTTGCGCTGTCGCAGCGCCGGCGATGAGGTTCCAGGTGGCAACGATGAGAAGGGACCTCTTCACGCGGCTCAATGGCTTCTCCTCACGGTTTGGAGCACGCGGGGACCATCGGCATGGAGGCTTTCCGCAATCTGTTCGCTGTATGAAGAAGTGTGAATTCTCCCCGCGGATCCTTCCGAACGGTCGTGAACTGGCCGATTCTATTGGCGTTCCAGCCGGAAGGTCCCACCGTCGGATCGACTGAGAAGCAATGGGAGACCGGACGTGGCAGCCGGGGTTTCGCGTCGTCGTGTGTTGCTCGTCGAGGACAATGAGCAACTAGCTGGGATGGTCCGTGACTACTTGGGCCGGTCAGAGTTCGACGTCACAGTTGCAGGCACCGGCTCCGAGGGCCTAGCGCTGCAGGGCGCGCGCACGTTCGACGCGATCATTCTCGATATCATGCTGCCAGATATCAGTGGCCTAGAGGTGTGCAGGAGCCTCCGCCCCTCCGACGACACACCGATACTGATGCTCACGGCGAAGGGAGACCCGAATGATCGAATCGTGGGTCTGGAGCTTGGCGCGGACGACTACCTACCAAAACCTTTCGAGCCCCGAGAGCTCCTAGCGCGCTTGCGAGCGATCTTGCGTCGTGGCCGGGCGAGCGGTCCGGACGACACCCTGCGATTCGGTCGCCTCGAAGTTGACCGGGCCGCGATGAAGGTGAGCGTGGATGGAGCTCCATGCGATCTCACGTCCCATCAGTTCCGCCTGCTCGAAGCGCTGGCGTGTGCACCTGGGCGAGTCCTAAGCCGTGAGCAGCTCGTCGCTGCTGCTCAGGGGACAGAGATGGTGGGAATGGACCGTTCCGTCGACGTACACATCTCGAGAATCCGGGCTGAGATCGAGGATGACCCACGCCATCCGAAACGCGTCCTCACCATTCGTGGTGCCGGCTACGTGTTCGCGCGGTCCCAGGATTGACGATGGCTAGGCGCCATCTCTTCGCCCAGTTCTGCCTGATCTTCGTCGTCGCGCTCTTGTTCTACGCGATCATGACCACAGCGCTCTGGAACGTCATCGGGCACAACGAGTTCGAAGCTGATCTGTTGAACCGAACCAGCAGGCTGGCCCAGCGACTCCTTCCGGGCGCAGATGCGCCCCTCAAGGTCCACCAGGCAGTCGCCCGCGATCTCGGAGCCGCGTTGGAGGTGGAAATCACAGTGTTCCGGGCCGACGGTTCCATCCTCGCGAGTCCCGACGTACCGTCGGCGTTCCCCGACTCGGTGCCGGCTCCGGGGAGCTGGACGCTGAATGACGGAGACACCAGATGGACGACTTCGCTCACAGACGGCCGTGTGGTCGTCGTTCGACTGGATCGGCAGGGTGCGCTCAGTGAGAGAGCCACTGTCGGACTCTTGCTTGTCACGCTTGCCCTGTTCATCGCTGGGATTTCGTATCCACTGATCCGGGGAGTAACACGGCGCCTGGAGCGCCTTGAGGTTCAAGTCCGACGAGTAGGCTCCGGCGACTTGAACGCTCGCGTGGACGTGGAGGGGGACGACGAGATCGCGGCTCTCGCCCGGAGCTTTAACCACGCTGCGGCGGAGATCGAGACTCTCGTGACATCCCAACGCCTGCTCCTTGCGAACACGTCCCACGAGCTTCGCACTCCGTTGACGCGCATTCGGTTGGGCGTGGAGTTCTTGAAGAGTGGTGAGGACCCCGAACGAAGGGCAGGCCTCGAGAAGGACATCCGCGAGTTGGATGAGCTGATCGACGAGCTTCTGACCATCTCGCGGCTAGACACCGATCCACTGAGTGTGCCCCTGGAGAAGGTGGACCTGCTGGGTCTAGTGGCGGAAGAGGCCTCACGATACCCGTTCAGCAGTCTCGGGGGTGAGCCCGGGCTCGTTCTAGGAAACGTCGGCTTGTTGCAACGGCTTGTGCGGAATCTTCTCGAGAACGGGATCAAGCATGGCGAGCCGCCCATCGACATCTCCGTGTACGCGACACATGAGCACGTAACGCTGAACGTGTGCGATCGCGGGGACGGGTTCAGCGAGTACGATCTCGATCGCGTTCTGGAGCCCTTCTATCGGGGCAAGGGCTCCAAGCAGAACGACGGATATGGCCTTGGTCTCTCCTTGGTGCGTCGAATTGTCGACATGCATGGCGGCCAGCTGACGATCGCAAACCGTGAGGACACCCACGGCGCGACGATCGAGGCTCGGTTCCCGAGGGTCTTCGAGGACTCTCCGAGATAGCATCAATGAGTCTATGGGCTCAAACCGCAGACCCAGGCGCACCCCGATGCGTCGGTTGCCCTCCGGCCCAAAAGCGTGACCTAGCGTCTACGACTCCCGCCCGGTCCGCGGGTACGGCGGCGGGCCCACGAAGGGTCGCGGGAACGGCCCGGTGTGCCACTGCTTCGAGGTGACGCGCCGGATGATCTTCCAGTCGTCGCCGGCGCGGATCAGATCGTCCTGGTAGCGCAGGCCGAGCACGAGGTGCTGGAGCGGACTGTCGGGCGCTTCCATGTGATACCCGACCACCCAGCTCTCGACGAATCCCTCGTCTCCGTCGATCTCGACGTACTGGTTCCCGACGAAGTGCATCGTGGCATCCCAGGCGTGCAGCGCCTCTTCCAGACCGTTCAGATAGCCGTCGAGATCACCCTGCTCGGCGGTGCCGACGCAGACGCAGTCCGGGTGGAACACGCTGCGCACGAGATCGAAGTCGATGGAATCGACGCCGTAGGCGTAGCGTCGGTAGAGGTTCTTGATGACCTCGCGATCCCGCAGCCAACGGACCGTCGCTTCGTGGTCGCCGATCGGAGGAGGCGCGCCCTCCCGAAACTTCATGATGCGACGCTTCTCGTTGCGGATGTCCGCTTCGGTCATCGTTCCCTCCTGGTGGACGCCCCGAACGCGAGCTCGTCGCGCTTCGGCTCCTTCATCATCGCGTAGAGCTCCGCGGTCTCGTAGGGCGTGTTCACGAGCAGCCGCCCGTGGGCGTCGACGTAGTAGTTCCGATCGACCGAACGCTTGTCCTTGACGAAGGCCAGCTCCGACGAGACCGCATCCGTCTCTTCGTTGTAGGTCTGGTAGGCGTCCTCGGTCACCGACACCTGCGCATGCCCCTCTTCGAACATCGTGTCCAGGCACTGGGCCACATAGGCGGCCCAGATCTGGAACCACGAGAGGAGCGAGATGCCACCCGAAACCGGTTGGGAGTTCGGGCCGTAGAGCATGAAGAAGTTCGGGAAGTGCGGGACCATCATGCCGAGGTACGCGCGCGGGCTCTCAGGAGCCCAGTAGTCGCGCAGACGCACTCCGCCCTCGCCGTGGTACTCGGCCGGCCACAGGAACTGATCGACTTCGAAGCCCGTCGCCGAGACGACGAGATCGAACTCGTGCTGCTTCCCGTCGGCGGTCTCGATCCCGCGCTTCGTGAAACGCTCGATCCCCGACGTGACGAGCTCGACGTTGTCGCGGGTCAGGGCCTGGTACCAGCCGTTGTCGACGACGGGGCGGCGCACCATCGGCGCATAGTCGGGGACGAGCTGCTCGAAGAGATCGGGCCGATCTCCGATCTGCTGCTGGATGTAGTCGACCATGAACTCGCGGAGCTGCTCGCTCTTCTCCGTGATGTACCCGCCCTTCGCCTCCCACTGCTCGTCCGGAATGAGGAAGTCCTCGTGCCAGGTCATCAAGCCGATGATCGAGGTGTAGCGACACCAGTTCCAGTAGCCCGGGACGTGGTCGAGGAGCCAGCGCACCTCGGGCTCGATCGGGCGGCCGTAGTTCGGCCGCGGCGCGATCCACTGCGGCGTGCGCTGGAAGACGTGGACCTGTGCGGCCTCGTTGGCGACCCGCGCGAGCAACTGCACCCCGGACGATCCGTTCCCGATCACCGCGACGCGCTTGCCGCGCACGTCGATGTCGTTCGTCCAGCGCGTCGGGTGGACGAGCCCGCCTTCGTAGGCGTCGATCCCTTCGATGTCGAGCCGCTTCGGCTTCGAGAAGAGCCCGGCGGCACTCACCACCACGTTCGCGCGACGCTCGACACGCTCGCCGTCGTTGCCGCGAAACACCAGCTGCCAGCTCGAGGTGGCCTCGTCGAAGCGCGCGTCCTCGAGGTCGTGACCGAGCCGCATGTGGGGACGCACCCCGTGCTTCTCGGCGATGTGCTCGAGATAGCCCCGCACCTGCTCGCCCCGGGCGAAGTACTCGCGCCACCGATAGGGCTCGTCGAAGCTGAACTCGTAGTGAAGGCTGAGCGTGTCGACGCGGATGTCGGGGTACTTGTGGATGCTCCAGGTCCCGCCGATCTCGTCACGGCGATCGTAGAGCACGTAGGGAATGCCGAGACGACCGAGCTGCACCGCCATCGCGATCCCGGCCGGGCCGGCGCCGATGATCGCGACCTCGAAGCCCTCGGGCACGGGTGCGGCACCGTCGGGGCGCTCGTGCAGAAAGGGAAAGGGCGTGAAGGCGAGGAACTTCTTCCGCACTTCGAAGTGCGCGTCGCGGGTGGGAACGCCGAGCACGAGGTCCATCAGCTCGCGCACCTCGTCGTCGGAGGGAACGCGGCGCTCGAACCCCGAGGCGTGGGCCTCGAGCAGCTCGACGGCGCGCTCGGCGAGTCGCGCGGTACCGGCCTCGTCGAGCCCCGCCACCGGACCGAAGCTCGCGAGCTCCGGGTCTCGGGTCGCCTGGTAGAGCGCCGCGCGGAGCGCAGCCAGGTCGCAGGCCGCGACGGCGCGACGGAGAAAGGCAGCGTCGACGGTCTCGCTCATCAGCTCGCTCCTCGTGGCCGTGAAGCGGCCCCAGACTGCGAGAGTGCGGGTTCGGCGGTCGCTGCGTCTATTGCAATGGCGATAATCTCGTCGCATCCGTAATATCGCTGGATCGTGTCCAGACGCGCCCTCTCTGCGACCCGGGCCGCGGATCTCCTGAACTTCCTCGCGGCCCACCCCGACGAAGCGCTCACCTATTCCGAGCTCTCGAGCCGGCTCGGCATCAACCAGGCCTCCACCCACAATCTGCTGATGGCTCTCACCGAGTGCGGCTATCTCAGCCGCGACCCGAAGAACCGCACCTTCTCGCTGGGCGCGGCGCTGGTCGCGATCGGGGATGCCGCCCTCCGCGGAAACCCGATCGTCGACGAGGCTCGCGTCGGCATGGCGAAGCTCGCGAAGGAACTCGGGATGGGAGCGGTCGCCCTGGTGCGGGCCGGTGGCGATGCCCTGTGCATCTCGCGCGCCGGGCCGCGGCGCGCGCGGGTCGACCCACCGGAGGTCGGGCAGCGCATTCCCATCATCGCCCCGCTGGTCTCGGTCTTCGTGGCCTGGGCACGCCACGAGGCCGTCGACCAGTGGCTGCTGCGCGGCAGCACGTCGGCCCGCGACCAGCGCCGAGCGCGCGAGATCCTCGAACGCGTGCGTCAGCGCGGCTACAGCGTCGCCCTCGAGGTGCCGGGCCGGCGCCGGCTGGGCGCACTGATCGCGGACCTCGCCGAGGATCCGCACTCGGCAGAGCTGCGCCATCGGCTCCAGGCCACGATCGGAGAACTGGGCCGTGCGTCCTACCAGCTGCGCGAGGTCTCGGGTCAGAAGCAGAGCATCAGCACGATCACCGCGCCCGTCTTCGATCGCCACGGCGAGGTGAGTGTCGCCGTCTCGCTGCAGGTATTCGAGCAGGCCATGGACCCGCGCGAAGTCGCGAACATCGGCGACCGCCTGCTCGCGCTCACCCGGTCGGTGTCGCGCAGCTAGCCCTGCGTGGGGTTCGCGCTCACGCTTCGCGGCAGAACTGGGCCAGGCTTGCGGCCGTCTCCCGACTGATGTCCGGACACGCCATCTGGAAGATCTCGGTGCCGTGGATCGTTCCCATCACCTGGCGACAGCGGGCGGGGACCCCGGCGCGCAGCAGCATCCGGTAGAACTCGATGCCTTCGTCGCACAGCGGGTCGCATTCGTTCACGCTGATCACCGTTGGCGGGAACCCCTGCACGTCCTTCTCGGTGGCGAAGGAAGGCCAGGCGAGGGGGTTGCTCTTCTCGAGTTCCTCGATTCCGTAGGCCATCGCGGCGCGATTGCTGTGCAGGTCCAGCAACAGCCCGTTGTTCTCCACCGACGAGGGAAAGCGATCCTGGGGCCAGCGCCCGGCGATGTAGGGACAGAGCGCGTAGAGACCGCGCACCAGGCCGATGTCCCCGTCGCGCAGGAGCTGCATTCCGGTGGCGAGGGTGAGGTTGCCGCCTCCGCTCTCGCCCGCGACGATCAGCCGGCTCGGATCGATGCCGAGGTGGGCGGCGTGCTCCGCCACCCAACGCACACCCGAAACGCAATCGTCGAGGCCCGCCGGAAACGGCGCGACCTCGGGCGCCGAAGACGCGATCATGCAGTTGCGGAAGTCGACCATGGCGACGGCCACGCCCTGCGCGGCGATCGTTCGCCCCCAGGCGCGGTAGATGCCGTCGAAGCAGGACATCGTCTGCATGCCACCGCCGTGGAGATACACGACCCCGGGCTGGGGCTCTGGGACGTCGGGACGGATCAGTTGCACCTGGATCGTGTTGCCGTCGGGTGCGGAGGTGAACGCGTGGGTCTCGGTGACGAGACCCTTCGAAGGCGCGATCTCCTCCGAATCCAGTTGGTCCATCGAGACCTTGATCGCCTCGGCCGCGGCGCGCGCCTCGGGGCTGTTCGCTTCCGCGATCAGCTCCTCCCGGCTCTTGGCGTCTGCACGCGCGATCGTCGGGAAAGACCCCATCGCGGCCTTGATCCGGGGATCGATTCGGGGGTCGGCTTCGATCTTCGAGGCCATCAGCGGCTTCCTCCAAATTCGAGGACGCCGCGGGCCAGGCGTCCGGCTTCCAGGTCTTCGATCACCTCGGCGATCGACTCCATCGGGTAGACCTTCGTGATGAGTTCGTCGAGCAGCAGGTCTCCCGAGAGATAGAGCTCGGCGTAGCGCGGGATGTCGCGCTGAGGCCGGCTGGCACCGTAGCGACAGCCCAGGATCGAGCGGTCGAGGAAGAGCGTTTCCGGCAGGAACTCGATGCCGGTCCCGAACGGGGTGACCCCCAAGAGAACGAGACTGCCGGACCAATCGAGATAGGCGAGCGCCTCCTCCATGACGGTCTTCTGGCCGACGCACTCGAAGGCCCAGTCGGCGCCGCCGCGCGTCAGATCGATGACGGCCTCGGCGACATTGCCCTGGCTCGCGTCGACGAAGTGGGTCGCGCCGAACTGGCGCGCCAGAGCCTCCTTCGCCGGGTTCGCGTCCACCGCGACGATGGTCCCCGCGCCGACGAGCCGCAGCGCCTGGATCGCGTTGAGTCCGATCCCGCCGACCCCGACCACGACGGCCCGATCCCCGGGCTCGACGCGCGCGCGGTTGAGCACGGCGCCGGCGCCGGTGAGCACGCCGCACCCGATCAGGCACGCGGACGCCAGCGGCACCTCCTTTGGAATCGGGACCGCTTGCGTCGCCTTCACGACGGTGACCTCCGCGAAGGACGACACGTTCGCGAAGGCGTAGTGGGGCTTCCCGTCGAGGGTGAATGGTGTCGGGCGGTGGCCGAAGGTGTCGCGACACATCGTGGGCCGACCCCGATCGCAGTGGGTGCAGGTCCCGCAGTTACCGAGGGTGGAAAGCACGACGTGGTCGCCGGGGGCGAGGTGGCCGACGCCCGGCCCGACCTGCTCGACGACCCCGGCGCCTTCGTGCCCGAGCACTACGGGGGTCTCGAAGGGAATCGTGCCGTTCATGACGCTGAGGTCGCTGTGGCACACGCCCGAGTTCGCGATGCGGACCGTGACTTCCCCCGCGCCCGGCGCGCGCACCTCGAGCCCGTCCCGAACGCGCAGCGCGTTCCCGTCCCAGACGATGCCTTTCATGCGTGCGCTTCCTTCCGACTCGCCAGACCCGGAGCCTCGGATCGGGCTCTGGACAGAGATCCAGTCGCAGTCTGCCCGAGCCCCTGCGCCGAGGACACACCCGAGAGGAGGACCGTGTTTACTATTTGTACCTGAAAAGTATACTTCGACAATGGCGGCCACCCCCGAGCTCTACCCGCCCCGCGACACCGCGGCCTACCGCCGCATCCTCGCCGCGGCCGAAGCGTCCTTCGGGACCCTCGGTTTCCAGAAGACGACCGTCGTCGAGATCGCGGCCGCCGCCCAGGTCTCGAAGCCCCTCGTCTACCGGTACTTCGAATCGAAGGAACACCTCTACGAGGTGGTCACCAGCCGCCTGATGCAGAGCTGGAACGAAGAGCTCGTCGGCGCATTGGCCCTCGCCCGCCAGCCGGGCGAAGGCGCCCCTCAGGGCAACGTGTCCGAAGCGCTGCGGCGCATGCACCGCGTCTCGCTCGAGTACGCGCGTCGCAGCCCGCTCCTCCGCGGGCTCCTCGCCAACGAGGGCCGCTTGCTGCTGGCGTCCTACGGCGATCTCATCGAGCGCACCATCGGCACCCTGCGCAACCAGATCGCCCAGTGCCTCCAGCAGGGGATCGACACTGGCCAGGTCCGGCTCGATCTGCCCCTCGATGCCATGGCCGATGCGGTCACCGAGATCCACCTCGCGTATGCGGAACGCGTCGTCTCGGGAACGGAGAGACCCAACGCCCAGCAGCTCTCGCTCGATGCGTTCGAGTGCCTGCTGTTCGGAATCTGCGTCAAGGAAGAGAACACCCCCACCATGAACCGACGGAAGAAACGATCGCGATGAAGACCTTTCGAAGACTTCCCGCCGAGTCGGAACTCCCGGCGATCCGGGAGAAGTACGACCGAGAGCGCGACAAGCGGCTGCGCGAGGAGGGTTCCTCTCAGTTTCGCGATCTCGCTCCCGAAGGAACCCATAACGACGTCGACCCCTACGTCGAGCGCGGCTTCACGCGTGCAGCGATCGAGGCGGAAACCGAGGTCGTGATCATCGGCGGCGGCTTCGGCGGCATGCTCATGAGCGTCCGCCTGCTGGAAGCGGGGATCGAGGACTTCCACATCATCGAGGCGGGCGGCGACTTCGGCGGCACCTGGTACTGGAACCGCTACCCGGGCGTCCAATGCGACGTGGAGTCCTACATCTACATGCCTCTGCTCGAAGAGGTCGGGACGATCCCGACCGAGAAGTACGCGCACGGGCCCGAGATCTTCGCCCACGCGCAAGCGATCGGGCGCCACTACGACCTCTACGCGCGCGCTGCGTTCCAGACCCAGGTGCGGGGCCTCGACTGGGACGAGCCCGCGAAGCGCTGGCTCGTTCGGACGGACCGGGACGATCGCATCCGCGCGCGCTTCGTCTGCATGGCGACCGGGCCCTACTCCCAGCCGAAGCTGCCGGGGATCCCCGGCGTCGGAAGCTTCGGCGGCCACACCTTCCACACGAGCCGCTGGGACTACGACTACACGGGCGGCGACACGAGGGGCAGGCTCACGAAGCTCGCCGACAAGCGCATCGGGGTCATCGGCACCGGAGCAACGGCGATCCAATGCGTTCCCCATCTGGGCCGCGATGCGAAGCAGGTCTTCGTCTTCCAGCGCACCCCTTCTACGGTCGACTACCGCGAGAATGCGCCGACCGACCCGGAGTTCGGGAAGACCCTCGAACCTGGCTGGCAACAGCAGCGAATGGACAACTTCAACGCCCTGATGGATGGACTTCCCCAGGGCGAAGACCTCGTGGGCGACCGCTGGACGGAGCTCACGCGCGGCCTGCACGAGGTGATCGCGGCGAGCACCAACCCCGCGGACCTCAGCCTCGACGACATGGCCGGCATCGCCGAGCGCGTGGACCTCGCCAAGATGGAGCGCGTGCGCGGTCGGATCGACGAGGTCGTCGAAGACCCGGCGACGGCCGACGCCTTGAAGCCCTGGTACCGGTACCTGTGCAAGCGCCCCTGCTTCCACGACGAATACCTGCAGGCCTTCAATCGGCCGAACGTCACGCTCGTCGATACGGACGGCCGGGGCGTCGACGAGATCACTCCGCGCGGCGTCGTGGCCAATGGCGTCGAGTACCCGCTCGACTGCCTGATCCTGGCCACGGGTTTCGACGTCAGCACGAACTACACGCGCCGCGTCGGCTACGACGTCGTGGGGCGCGACGGGCAGCGTTTGAGCGAGAAGTGGAACGAACGCGTTTCGACGTTCCAGAGCTTCTTCACCCGCGGCTTCCCCAACTGCTTCTTCATGATGGGGTTCCAGAGCGGTCTCACCCCCAACATTCCCCACACGATCAATGAGCAGAGCCTGCACCTGGCCTACGTCATGCGACAGGCCCTCGACCGGGGCGCCGCGACGGTCGAGCCGACCCAGGAAGCCGAAGACGCGTGGGGAGCCCTGATCGACAAGGGGGGCACCTTCCAGCAGCTGCAGGCGAACTGCACGCCGGGATACTTCAACGACGAAGGCAAGGTCGGGAAGAAGAGCCAGGGCTGGCAGGCGGGCTTCTACCCGCACGGCTCGGAGGCGTTCTTCAAGCGCCTGCGCAAATGGCGCACGCAGGGCGAGCTGGACGGTCTCGAGCTCGACTGACTCGCGGGCCCCGGCGCGGATCGGCTGCCGCACGTTCGATTCGCTATGGGTTGCGCCAGGCGCTGCTGCGCCGCGTCGCACCGGCTTTCGAGCCCGCCGGGCTCCGAAGGGTTGCTTCAGAAGGGAGGCGCCGCGATGTTCGAGACGAAGAACTCCCAGGAGCTGTACGCACGGGCGAAGCGGGTGATCCCGAAGGGCGTCTACGGTCACTACGGACATTCGGTCACGCCCGAGTCCCCCGTGTTCTTCGAGAGTTGTCGGGGGAGCCACTTCACCGACGTCGACGGCAACGACTACGTCGACTGGATGTGTGCCTACGGCCCGATGATCCTCGGCTACAACCACCCCAGGGTCGACGCGGCGGCCGCGAAGCAGCTGGCCGCGGGCAACACGGTGAGCCTCGCCGCACCGGTGATGGTCGATCTCGCAGAGCGTCTGGTCGACCGGGTCGAGGGCGCCGACTGGGCGCTCTTCGGCAAGAACGGTGCGGACGCGACGGCGCTCTCGGTGATGGTGGCGCGTGCCGCGACGGGTCGTCGATACGTCATCAAGGTGGACGGCGGATATCACGGCTCGGCCCCGTGGATGCAGTCGCCCGGCAGCCCCGGAACTTCCGAGGACGATCAGTCCCTCGTGCTCAGCGTGCCCTGGAACGACGCGGCGGCCATTCAGGCAGCGATCGATCGGCATCCGAACGAAGTCGCGTGCTTCATCTCGTCGCCGTATCACCATCCCGTCTTCCAGGACAATGTCCTACCCGCCGAGGGCTACTGGTCCCAGGTGGAGAGTCTTTGCCGCAAGGCCGGCGTCGCCCTGATCGTCGACGACGTCCGCGCCGGCTTTCGCTTGAACCTCGCCGGCTCACACGTGGCGTACGGCTTCCAACCGGACATGGTCTGTTTCGGCAAGGCACTCGCGAATGGGAGCCCGATTTCGGCGCTGACCGGGAGCGACGCGTTTCGGCAGGCAGCAATCGACACGTTCTATACGGGGACCCAGTTCTTCAACGCGGCGCCCATGGCGGCAGCCCTCGCCACGCTCGACGAACTCGAGAAGGCAGATGCCGCGAATCACATCACCGAACTCGGCAATCGCCTGAACGCGGGCCTGCTGGAAGTCGCAGCCTCCCACGGATACGAGCTCGTGGTATCGGGAATCCCGGGGATGCCGTACTACAGCAACGGCGGCGAAGGCGGCTTCCAACGTCACCACCGATGGATCTGCGAGTGCGTGAAGCGGGGCGCCTACCTGCTCAGCTATCACAACAACTTCGTGTCTGCGGCGCACACCGAGGACGACATCCGTCGGACCTGCGAGATCGCCGATCAGGCGTTCCAGGCGCTCGCAGCGGGCTGATCGGGCTCGGAAGCACGCACGACCCAAACCTTCGCGTGGTGCGAGAACCCGACCACGAGGTCGCACGCCTGGAGCCCATTCAAAGGCACGTCAACGGTCCCCGGGTGTCGCCCGGCCCAGGTCGAGGCGAGCGGAGACACCCGAGAGGGCGTCGGGGCTAGGAGCGATGCGCCTCGAACCAGGCGGCTTCTTCGCCGGGCTCGGGAAGCAGCGAGCCGCCTTCCATGTTCCACTTCGCGGGAATGTCGACGGTGATCGCCCCGACCTCGGCTTCGGCGCACCCCAGCGCCGTCGCCACGCTCTTCCTCAGTTCGGAGACGATCTCGGTCTTCTGCGCGTCGGTGCGACCGGCCCGGATCGTCCCGAAGACGAAGGCCACCTGCCCGTCGGGCAGCTCGGCCGCCGGACGCTCGGAGAAGAACGCGTGGACGAAGGAAGCGGGCGCACCGGTGACGCCGCAATGCACGCGCACGACCTCCTTCGCGATCTGAGCGCGCTGGGTCTCGTTGCTGCGACCCGGCGCAATGGCGCATCGATACAAGGGCATGAGGACCTCCTCGCTAGAGCGACAGCGGGCCGTCGAAGGCCGTCGCGACGATTTCGTTGATGGAACAGCCGGTCGACTCGACCCAGAGATCGCAGACCGCGCGAAGGAACGCCTCGCGCTGGACGTCGTCGTACCCGACGGGCACCGAACGCACGACGATCGAGGAGGTGCTGGGCTCCCCCGCCGTCCAGGCCCAGCCCGCCGCCTGGCGCGTCCAGCGAATGTTCACCTCGTCGGGGTCGTCGTCGAAGAACTCGCGGGCGAGACGCTTCAGACCCGCCTCGAGCACCTCGGTCTGCCGATCGGCGACCTGCCCTTCCTGGATGATGCAGGAGTAGTGGTCCATGGATTCTCCTCGGCGCGCCGTTGTGAGTTCAGAATCTAGACTATAGTGTCCAGGCCGGCAATACGACCTTAAAGGAGACGACGCGAATGCTGAAAGTCATCGGCGCCCTGCTCTCGCCCTGGGTGCGGCGGGTGGTGGTCACGCTCGAGGAGAAGGGCATCGCCTACGAGCACGACGGGTTCTTCCCGACGGGCGAGCTTCCCGAGGACTTCAAGCGGAAGAGCCCGCTCGGGCTCGTGCCCGTCCTCGAGACCGACGAGGGCCCGATCGCCGACTCGGAGGCGATCGTCCAGTACCTGGAAGCGCGCTTTCCGGAAGTGCCGCTCCTCCCGAAGGAGCCCTACGCCCTGGCGCGGACCACCTGGTTCTCGGCGTTCGCAGCGGCCGTGTTCCGCCACGAGGGAACCCTCTTCTATCAGCTCGCCCTGCGCGGACACCTGATGAAGCAAGAGCCCGACATGGTCGCCGTCGAAGTGGCCCGGAAGGCGGTGCCGCCGCTGCTCCGCTACCTGGACGGCGAGCTCTCGGGGAAGACCTACCTGGTCGGCGACACGTTCTCGCTGGGCGACCTGACCGTCGCGAGCGTGCTGCTCAACTACCTGCACACCGGCGAGCGCATCGATGCCAGCGAGTACCCGGCCCTGCGCGCCTTCCTCGACCGCGTGTTCGCGCGCCCCACCTTCGCGCGCCGCATCGAAGCCGATCTCTCGATGCTCTCCGGGCTCTCGACCGCCAGCGTGCCGGACTAGGAAATCGCGACCAGGAACGCGCTAGAAGGTCTCTTTGTAGGGACGGAGGTCCAGTTCGAGGGTCCAGGTGGTGCGGTCCTGGCCGTGGAGCATCCACATCGCGTCCGCAATGGCGTCCGTCGAGAGCATCCCGTCCTCGCCGAGGTGTTCGACCGCGCCGGGGAAGCGGCTCTTCACCTGGTCTCCCAGGATGACGCCGTCGATGATCAAGTGCGCCACGTGGAGCCCCTGCGCACCGAACTGGCGGGCGAGCCCGTGGGCCACGGCTCGCTCCGCGGCCTTCGCCGACGCGAACGCGATGAAGGGCGGACGTGAGCGCATCGAGGCGGTGGCCCCCGTGAAGATCAGCGTGCCCCCATCGTTCGCCGGCATCCGGCGCGCCGCTTCCTGGCCCGCAAGAAATGCGCCGAAACCGCAGACCCGCCATGACGCCTCGAACTCGTCGGGGGTCATCTCGAGCAGGTCCTTCGGGAAGTTGTTCCCAGCGTTGTAGACGACCAGCTTCGGAGGGGCGCTGGCGTCGGCCTCGACCCGGTCGAAGAGGCCCGTGACGTCGGCCGGCAAGGTGCAGTCGGTGACGACCGGCGTGGCCACGCCACCGTCGGCTTCGATCTGCTTGGCGACCGCCTCGAGCTTCGTGAGCGTCCGACCCGCGACGAATACGTGGAGCCCTTCGCGCGCGAAGCGGCGCGATGCTGCCGCCCCCACGCCTTCCAGTGCGCCGACCCCTGCGACGATTGCGCTTTCCATGCTCGGTCCCTCCTGGTCCTTCGGACGCGCGCGAGCCTCTAGAGTACGAAATCTAGACTGATGGCGGAGGTGTCGCTAGTCTGTTCCGCAATGAAATGGAGCGAAGTCGGGACCCAGGTGTGTTCGCTGGCGCGGAGTCTCTCCGTCGTCGGGGATCCGTGGACCCTGCTCTTCCTGCGCGAAGCGTTCACCGGAACCACCCGGTTCGAGGATTTCCTGTCGGGAACCGGCGCCAGCCGGGCGATCGCCACCGAGCGCCTGGGCGACCTCGTCGCTCACGGTGTCCTCGAGCGCCGCGAGTACCTCGAAGCACCGCGACGCTACGAGTACCTCCTGACGCCGATGGGACGCGACCTCCTGCCGGTGATTCTGACGCTGGTGCAGTGGGGGGACGCATGGCTGAGCGACGGCGACCCGGCTCCCGCGCGCCTCACCCATGCGACCTGCGGTGCGTCGGACGGCTACGAGCTGCGCTGCAAGTCCTGCGACGAACCGGTCGGCACCGACGTCCGCGTCGACTACCGGCCCGGCGCCTGGGCGACCGGACGCAAGACGACGAAGAAGCGCCTGCGTCCCCGCGAGCGCGACGCGCGCTAGCGCACGGCGCGTGCGACATGGACTCGGTGTGCTGCCGCCCGAGTAAGCCCGCGCTACCGAACGGCGCTCCCCTCGCTGAGCGCCGCTGCCTGCGCCCGCGCCCGGGCGGCCCCCGCCGGATCGTCGAGGTCCGTCCGGAGCGCGGAGAGTCGACTCCAGAGAGCGGCATCGTTCGGCCTGCGGTCGAGAAACGCTGCGGCCATGCTCGCCGCACCTGCTCGCGACTCCGACTTCTCCGTCGCGTCGACCGCCCTCAAGGCCGCCGCGGCGATCTTGTCTTCCAGGTGAGCGCGCTCGCTTTCCGCCCAGTCGTCGTAGACCTCCGGAGCGAAGGGCCCCCGGTAGAGCGCAAGGAGCGCCTCGGTATCGACCTCGCTCGCAATGGCCCGTTCGAGACGCGCCACGTCCCAGGCATCGCGAAACGCCGTCGACACCCCGACGCGATCGCCCTCCAGCGTCAGTGGGTCCTCACCGAGGCCACGCAGCGCCGAGCGCAGTCGCGAGAGCGCCACGCGCAGACTATTGCCCGCTTGTCTGGACGAGCGATCCGGCCACAGCTCCACCTGAAGCTGCTCGCGCCGAACGCCGCGAGGCCCCGCGCAGAGGACCCGCAACAGCAGGCGCTTCGCGGTCGCACCCCGCCAGGCCGCATCGGGAAGGACGGTCCCGCTACGGGACACCTCGATCCCGCCAAAGCTCCGGATCGACCAGCCGAGTGCCGGATGCCCAGCTGGCGAGAGCGCTTGGGGAGCCACCCACCCGATGTCGAACTGCTGGGCGCGGTTCGCTGCCCACTCGAGGAGCTGCGGCTCGACCTCGGGCGCCAGATCGCGGAGCTGGGCACTGGCGGCGAGCTTGCTCGCCTTCGTGAGCCAGCGCATGCAACTGCGGGAGTCGGATGCCAAATCGGCAACCCGCGCACACTGGACTCCACTTCCCCACCCAGAGAGAGGCAGATCGGGGGCCTCCACCCTACGACCGAGCGTACGCACCGCCTGCAGCGCTTCTTTCGCGGCGCCGCACTCCGCTAGCACCCTTGCTGCCAACGCGGCTCGGAAATAGTGGAGGCTCCGGTGCCGCGTCTCGTTCATCTTCAGAAAGAGACCGAGCGAACTGCGTGCAGTTTCCGCCGCCAACGCGGGCTGGCCCGCCAGCCAGAGTTCGCGAGCGCACAGGGCCTGCATATGGGCCACGTGGTCGCGTTGCCGGGTCGTGCTCGTCAACCGCCCGGATCGCTCGAACTCGCGACGCGCCCCGTCGACGTCTCCGCCCTGGCGCAGCAAATGCCCGAGGATCTCCCCCGCGCGGGCCTCGTCGAAGGTCAGCCGAAAATCGGCGAACGCGTCGCGCGCGCGGGTCGCTACGGCTGCGTGAGCCTTTGCGCCGGCGCTGCGCATCCCGAGAATGAAGGCCCGCTCCATCTCCAGGACGAAATAGGTGGGGTTCTCGTCACCTTCCGTATCGCGAAGCGCCTTCTCGATCAGCTCCAAAGACTCATCCCAACGCCCTTGGAGGCGCAGGAGCACGAGGCGAAGCACCCGCACGGCGGAAGCGCGGGGGTCCAGCCGACGCAGGATGGTATCGGCGATTCCTACGCGTCCTGCGAGCAGCGCGGAGACGGCAACCCCGACGAACCCCATGGTGCGCACCCGCGGTTCCGTGGCGAGACTCCGCAGCGACATCGCCCGCTTCGCAATGACCCGCATCCGATCCATGCGATTTCGATTCGCGGCGATGACTCCCGCATCCGTGAGCGCGGAGATCTCCCGGACGCGATCGCGGGCCGCGCGAAACCGGTCGGCCACCTCCATCAAGGCGTCGAGCGCGGCGTCCATGTCGACGCGGCGCAGCTGCAGGGCGGCCAGGTAGTCGAGACCGGGGCGCCCCTGTCGAAGTCGCTCGGGAACCCGCGGCAGGAACTCCTCGACCCACGAATCGCGGCCGTGGTTCAACCACTCGCGCCCCTCCCGCTCGAGAACATCCGCGAGCGCCTCCCAAGACTCGGACTCGACGTACAGGGCCGCGGCGCGCGATGGATCGGCGGCGTCCAGTAGTCGAGCCAGCCGCGCGTTTCGCGCGAGCCACGCCGCGCGACCCTGCTGCTCACGGACTCGGCTGAGCAACAGCTCGCGCCAGAGCTGGTGAACGAAGACCCGGCCGCCCTCGTGAAGCAACAGCCCTCGATCGATCGCGGTTTGGATTCCCGAAGCCGGAACCTCCTCGGGCAGCGCATCGGCGAGCCGTTCGCGCGGGACCGCACCGAGGATGGCCGCGGTTTCGGCGACGGCGACCGCCTCCGGGCCCTCCCCGCTCAGGAGCTCGCCCGCGACGAAATCAAAGAGGCTTCCCTGCCGGGCCAGATTGTCCACGAAATCGGGGCGCTCGTGGGCTTCCAACTGGGCGAGCGCGCGCGCCGCCAGCACGACGCCCGTCACCCAACCCCGGGTCTGCGTGAGCAGCCGGTCTGCGTCGTCTGGGGTGGCCGCGACTCCGGTCGCATCGAGAACGGCGCGCACCTGGTCACCACGCAACTCGAGATCGCCGGGGCCGACTTCCACCAGCCCGTCCGACGCCGACAGCCGCGCACTCACCAGCGGCGGCGCACCGCGTGTCGCCACGACGAAGCGCAGCTGGCGCGGGGACTCGCGAAGCAGGGTTCCTACCAGCCGGTCCGTTCCCGAGTCGCGACCGATCAGGTGGTAGTTGTCGAGGAACAAGGTGACGGGTTCGGGCAAGCGCGCGACGTCGTCGCGCAGGTAGCGCCAGATCTCGGCCGGAGCGTGGCGCTCGAGATGCGGAATCGCTTTGAGCAGCCAGGTACCGAAGGGCGGATCAACCCCAGCCGGCCCCAGCGATTCCCGAATCGCCGGGATCAGGTCCTCGACGAAGAGCGCGGGGTTCGCGTGAAGCTCGTCGAGCTCCAACCACACCGAGGGCGCCGCGCCCAGTCGCGCGCGCCAGGCCCGCAGCAACGTCGTCTTCCCGCTGCCGCCCGGTGCCGTCACCAGCGTGAGAGGCGCTTCGAGCGCGCCGTCCCAGACTTCGAGCAAACCGGGACGGATCCCGAGGCCGAGGAGCGGCGCCCCTCGCCCGAAGTCGACTCGCGCGGACATTGGTCCAGTCTACCCGGCACCCCTCCCCGCCCGAGGAAGTTCCTGGTTCGCGGCGTCCGACGTGCCGAAACCTGCTGGAACGCGCGCTTGGCATTACATGTTGCCGGCTCCGGGTTGCGGTTCGCTTCCGCTGCGGCGCCGCCAGCGGTGGAGAATCCCCAGCCAACCGGCACCCGCGGCGAGCAGCGACACCGCCCCCGGTTCCGGAAGCACCCGGAGGTCGGCCTCCCGGGCCTGAGCCTGCGGCCGACGCCACGGCCCGTGCGGCGGGTTCGCCTTCTGGGTGATCCCCGGGGCATCGCCCGAGAACGGCGCGTGCAACACCCGGGCCCGCCAGCGGTAGAGCGTGTCGGCGCTCAACCCCAGGAGCGTCTCGGTGAGGGTGACACCGGTCGCCGTCGCGGTGACGTCGGTCCAGTTCGTGGAGACCTGGCTGCCACACACGACGTTCCCGAAGGGCGCGCCTGGCGGACACCACTCGACCTCGAGCTTCACGAGCCCGCGACCGGCCGGATGCGTCGCCGGGAGTGTGACGTCGAAGCCGTTGAGGTTCGAAAGGCCCCACGGCGGGATTTCGTCGCCGCCGCCGGCCTGGTACTGCCGAGGCAACGCCGGCCGTCCGAACTCGGGCCCGGACAAGACGACGAAGGCGGCGCCCTCGTCCGTCTGGCCCGCGTCGTATTCGGGAGCGCCGACCACGAGGTCGGCGAAGCCGTCGTGGTTCACGTCACCTGCGGACGCGACCGCCCAGCCGAGTTCGGCGCCCGCCTGGTCGCTCTCGATCCACGCGGCCGCGGTCGAAACGTCACCACTCGCGATCCCCGTGGCGCTCCCGAGGTAGACGAACGCCACGCCCTCGTCGGTCTCACCGTTGTCGTAGCGCGGTGAGCCGATCACCACGTCGGGGAAGCCATCTCCGTTGACGTCGCCGGCCGCAGCCACGCTGGCCCCGAAGCTGGACGTCGCCTGCCCTGACGAGAACGTCGTGTCTGCCGCACCGACGGACCCATTCGGGATCTTGGGGCTGCTCCCGTGGAACAGGAAGGCGCGCCCCTCGTTGTCGTTCCCTGGACCGGCGTCGTAGGACTGCGCGCCGACGATCACGTCCGCGAAACCGTCGCCGTTCACGTCTCCGGCCGAGGCCACGCTGAAGCCGAACGAGGACGACGCCTGGTCACTGTCCAGTTGTGTCGAGTCGTCGACGAACACGCTGCTGTCTCCGTAGAAGACGAACGCGGAGCCCGCGTTGATGGCGGTGGTATCGGAGAGGTTCGCCCCCACGATGGCATCGGCGAACCCGTCGCCGTTGACGTCTCCCGCGCCGGCGATGGAGCTCCCCAACCGCGAGCCCACGGGGCCGAAGAAGTTCTGCGTCGCCGTGCCCGGGTTCCCGTTGCCCACGCCTCCGGGCCCCCCGGCGAAGAACAGGACCAGGCCGTTCGAGAACCCGATCCCGGGGTCGTCTTCCCAGAACGGCGCGCCCAACGCGACGTCGCCGTAGCCGTCTCCGTTCATGTCGCCGACGGACGCGACCATCGTGCCGAGGCCAATCGCCGCGCTCGCCTGGTCGACCTCGAGGGTGGCGTCGGCGGTTCCCGGGTTGCCGTCCGCGATGCCGCTGGCGCTGCCGTGGAAGACGAAAGCGACGCCCTCGTCGACCTGCCCGTTGTCGTAGCCGTCGGTCCCGACGATGACGTCGTCGAAGCCGTCGCCGTTGACGTCACCGGCGGTCGACACGCGGTTGCCGAGGCCTCCGCCTACCTGGTTGCTCTCGAGCTGAGCGTGGGCGGTCGCCGGGATCGCATCCGGAAAGCCGCTCGCCGTTCCCAGGAACAGGAAGGCCGCGCCTTCGTCCGCCTCGCCGGCGTCATAGCCCTGGGCGCCGATGATCAGGTCACCGAAGCCGTCGCCGTTGATGTCCCCCGCCGACGCGACGGAGCGGCCCAGGTCGGCGTCGGCCTGGTTGCTCTCGAACCGGGTCGCGGCGTCGCCGACCGAGGAGTCCGCCAGACCGTCGCCGCCGCCGTGGTAGATGAACGCGGCGCCTTCGGAGTTCTCGCCGTCGTCGAACAGGGGCGCACCGATGATCACATCGGCGTATCCGTCACCATTGACGTCCCCTGCGCCGGCCACGCTATCTCCAGAATTTGCACCGCCCTGGTTCGGTTCGAGGACCGCGTAGGCGTTCGACGGGTCGCCGTCGCCCGTACCGCCCGGGCCGCCGAGGTAGACGAAGACAGCGCCCGCGTTCGACAGCGGCGCATCATAGAAATCCGCACCGATCGCCACGTCCGCATACCCATCGCCGTTCACGTCACCGAGCCCGGCCACTTCGGAACCCCAGAACGCGCCGGCTTGCCCGCCCACGAAGGTCGCGTCCGCAGATAGCGGCCCGGCGCTGGGGATGCCTGCCGGACCTCCGTGAAAGAGGAGTGCGATCCCTTCGGTCGTGTTGCAAGCGCCGCTGCCAACCAGGACATCCGCATAGCCATCGCCGTTGACGTCGCCCGCGCTGTCGAGCGAGCGGCCGAGGTCGCAGTCGACGCTGTCGCCCTCGAGCTGGGTGGCGGCTTGGGCGGGGCCACCCGACGGAACGCCGGCGGCACTGCCGTGGAACACGAAGACCGCCCCTTCGTCCGATTGCCCCGCGTCGTAGCCGATCGCGCCGACCATCACGTCGTCGTACCCGTCCCCATTGACATCGCCTGCAGACGACACGCTGAAACCCAGATTCGCGATGGTCTGATTGGAGTCGAGCTGGGTATCTGCAGTGCTCGGCCCCCCGCTCGAGATCCCGGTCGCGCTCCCGTGGAAGACCCACGCGGCCCCATCGTTGGCGCTCCCCGGAGCATCGTAGAAGTGGGCTCCCACGATCACGTCGCCGTACCCGTCCCCGTTCACATCGCCCGCCGAGTCAACGCTCACGCCGAAGAAGCCATCGACCTGGTTGCCCTGGAGCACGGCGTGGGCGGTCGACGGATCGCCATCCGGAACCCCAGCAGGGCCGCCGAGGAAGAGGAAGGCGGCACCCTCCTGAGACTCGCCATCGCTGTAGCGCTGACTGCCCACGATGACGTCGTCGTAACCATCACCGTTGATGTCACCGGCGCCCGCTGCACTGATGATCCGCACGCCCGCCTGGTCCGTCTCGAGCTGGGCCTGCGCACTCGCCGTGCCGGCGTCGGGAACCCCAGTCGGCCCGCCCAGGAAGACGAAAGCGGCCCCTTCGTCGACCTCTCCGGCGTCGAAGGCACCAGCGACCACGATGACATCGGCGTAGCCGTCTGCGTTCACGTCCCCGGCCGACTCGACCCAGGTACCGAAGAACGCAGTCGCTTGATCACCTGTGAGCGTCGTATCGTCGATGGCCGCAAGGATCGGATCGATCACGACGGGATAGCGGGCGCCAGCGTCATCGACGCGCAGCTCGAAGCGCGTGCCGGAAACCCGCTGCATCCGCGACGGCAGCTCGCGCCCGTTCGCATCGAAGGCGACCAGCTTTCGATAGGCGAGAGAGCGACCGGCTCGAGTTTCGAAGGCGAGGCTCTCGCCGCGCTTCGAGATCCGTGCGCCGTCGATGCCGAGCGCGACCACGAGTTCGCCCTCCCCCTGCGGAGCCTGCGCCAGCGTGAAGCCCTGCTCGAGCCCGCTCTCGCGGTTCTCGTACCACTCGACGAGCCCCGGGCGACGCAGCTCGACGCGCGACGCCTCGTGGTGAACGGTCGCCGGCGGGACGGGCTTCAGGGACGCCGGGCGACCGAGCCCTTCGAGCCGGAGCGACAGCAGACTCGGCGCTCCCGGCGCCGTCCGATCGACCAGCTGGATCCCGTCCGGCCGAAAGTAGGTCCGGAAGTCGTGGCGGCGGTTCGGGGCCTGGAGCCCGCGCGGGTTGGGGCTCGCCCAGTACTCGCGCTCGGCGATGTGTTGCTGCGCCCGGGTCGCGAAGCCATCGCCTACGACAGGTTCGGCCCAGGAAGGGAGGGCCAAACCCAGCAGGCAAGCCCCGATCGAGAGAAGTCGAAATACGGTCACGTCGCGTCCTTCGTGGATTGCGCGAGCCCGGCGCAATCGGAACTCGGAAGGTGGGGTGGGGCGGACGACTCCCCGGGCTCCTCGGGCGAAGCGTGGCCGGGTCGCGTTACCCGCCCGTTAACGCGGTTTCATCTCCACCGCGGGGTCGAGTTTCCGCTGCAGCGAAGGCGGTTTGCGGCGCGCCGTGACGCTATCGTCGCGCGATCCCACCGACGACGCGCCCCGGCGCCGAGGAACCCCATGCCCAAGCTCTTCGTGCACGGAAACCCGGAGACCGCCGCGCTCTGGAACCCGCTCTTCGACGCGTTGCGCGCGAAGGGCGTCGACGACCTCGAAGCCCTGTCGCCGCCGGGATTCGGCGCGCCCGTCCCGGCCGATTTCGCGGCGACGCGCGAGGCCTACCGCGACTGGCTGATCGGAGAGATCGAGGCGCGCGGTGGCGCCGCCGACCTCGTCGGACACGACTGGGGCGCCGGCCACGTGCTCGGCACCCTGGCGGAACGCCCGGATCTCTTCCGCAGCTGGGCCACCGACTGCGCGGGCCTCGTTCACGAGGACTACGTCTGGCACGACATGGCTCTGGAATGGCAGAAGCCCGAGATCGGGGAGCAGGCCGTCGCCGGCATGCTCGAGTCACCCCTCGAAGACCGGCTCGGCGTGCTGGCCGCCTTCGGGATCCCGGATGCGGTCGCGCGGGAGATCGCCGCCGCACAGGGGCCCGAGATGTCGCGCTGTGTCCTCTCGCTCTACCGCTCCGCGGCGCAGCCGGCCATGAAGGAGCTGGGCTTGCAGCTCGGGTCCAGCGAGCAGCGACCCGGCCGCATCTTCTACGCAACCGGGGATCCCTACGCGGGCACGCGCGAGATGTGCGAGAGCGTGGCCGGACGCCTCGGCGCCGGCTTCACCGTCCTCGAAGGTCGCACCCACTGGTGGATGTTCGGGGAGCTCGCCCCGGTGGCGGACGCGCTGATCGCCCACTGGGACGCGGCCTGATCCCGAATCTGCGCCGCCACGTCTTCGCGCCCCACCTGGCAGCCCATTCTGGAGACTCTGGTTGAGCGACCGGTCCCCGCCGCCCGCGATCTACTACGAAGACTATGCGCCCGGCGTGGTCGAGACGATGGGTTCCTACACCGTCTCGAAGGAAGAGATCGTGGAGTTCGCGTCGCGCTACGACCCGCAACCTTTTCACCTGGACGAAGCCGCCGCAAACGCCTCGATCTTCGGCGGTCTCACGGCCTCGTCGACCCACACCTTCGCGCTGATGGGTCTGATCAATGCGAAGCGCGGCGTCCAGCCGGCGGTCGTGGCCAACCTCGGCGCCGACTCGCTGAAGTTCCCCGAGCCTGTGCGCCCCGGCGACACGTTGACGCTGACCGGGGAGTGCCTCACGAAGCGTGTCTCGAAGTCACGCCCCGGGCTCGGCATCGTGACCTCGCGCACCTGTCTCTGGAATCAGCGGGGCGAGCTCGTGATGGAAACCGACACGAAGTACATGGTGAAGCTGCGCGGCGCCCGGTGAGGGGAGGCGTGGTCGCGCCGAGCCGCCGGGGATCGCCGAAGTGACGTACTCCGCTGTAGGATTCCGGAACCCGGAGATCCCCGGGGCGGATGTCGGAGACAGGAACCTCGTGAGACCCTCCCCCACTCTTCCCTGGAAGGCATGCGTCGCGCTGCTCGTATGGGTCGGCGTGATCGTACTGGTCGGCTGTCAAGGCACCTCGGGAAACGAGCCTCCGCCGGATGCAGCGCTGGCCCCGAAAGGCGCGATCGGTGTCGGCGCGGTGTACGCCGAGTTGAGCGACCGCGCCGACCGCGAAGTCCTGGTCCACGGCGTCGTCACCAAGGTGAACAGCGCCATCGGCTGGTACTGGGTGCACCTCCGAGATGCGAGCGACGACGCTGCGGTGGCCGACTACGACCTCACGGTGCAGACGAAGGATTGGGTCAGCGAGGGTCAGCGCGTCGTCTACCGTGGGCTCCTCCGTCAGGACGTCGACCTCGGCTTCGGCTACCACTACGACGCTCTGGTCGAAGAGGCGGAACTGCTTCCGTGAGCTTCCGGCGCGGTGCGGGGATCGCGCTTGCGCGGCGCCGCCGCAGCCTGGCGTCAGCGCGCCAGCAACGCCGCAGCGACCGTCCGGCGCAGTACCGCCAACGCACGGCGCTCGCTCCAACCGCAGTCGTCGGTCAGCAAGCCATAGACCTGGACACTGACGGCGGCCCAGAGGTATTCGGCGGCCTCGCCCAGCCCCCACTCGGGCGCGAGCGCCCCGTCGCGACGAAGCGACTTCACGAGCTCGAGGAGCCACCCGCGGAGTTCGCTCATCCGGTCCTCCCAGGCGGCCGCTGCGTCGGCGTCGGTGGCCCGCAGCCGGACGAGGTCGGTCGCCACCGGGTGGATGAGCCTCACGAAGTCGATCCACACCCGGACCACCCGGTCGAGGCGCTCTCGCGGGTCGGCCGTCGCGAACGCACCGAACATCCGCTCCCGGATCTCGAAACGGTCGTCGGCACGCCGCACCAATGCGAGCAGGAGGCCGCCGCGCGTGCCGAAATGGAGGTAGACCGACTGTCGGCTGA
The DNA here is from genome assembly GCA_039030075.1 of Myxococcota bacterium. Classification (NCBI taxonomy): domain Bacteria; kingdom Pseudomonadati; phylum Myxococcota; species Myxococcota bacterium. Next base: position 61,411 of record JBCCEW010000029.1, read on the forward strand.
TCCCCGCCGCCTCGGCGATGCGTGCGAGGGAGACCTCGGCGCCCTCTTCGGAGACGAGGTCCCAGGCCGCGTCGAGGATCTCCGCGCGGGTCTGGTCGGGATCCGGCGTGCGCTTCGCACTTGACACGTGTCAAGACTCCGATAGATTTCACTTTACGCGTGTAAAGACGCTCCCCGAGCGTAGAGGAAGCGGCCCGTGGAAGCCAAGATCATTGCGAACCGATTCGTCGAGGCCTTCGGTGACGGCGCCGACGGGGCGGCCCCCTCCACCGCCCAATGGGAGCGCCTGCTCGCGCGCCCGGAGGACGCTCCCGTCACTCTCGTGAACCTCTTCAAGATGCGCGAAACAGCGCACTACCCGGCAGAAGATGGACACGCCGAGGAATCCCCGGCGTCGGGCGAGGCAGCCTTCGCCCGCTACGCGCAGGTGAGCATGCCCGCGATGGATCGCGTCGGAGGACGCTTCCTCGCGGTCGCCCCGCACCAGGGCGGTTTCCTCGGGGACGAGGAGGACTGGGATCTCGTCGCGATTGGTCAGTACCCCACGCTGCACGCCCTGATCGCCCTCTACGACGACACGGCCTACCAGGCGGCGTATCGACACCGGCGCGCCGCCTGCGCCCGGCAACGGGTCTTCGTCGTCGGCGCGTGACACCCCGCCTGGCACGAGCCGAACGCGTCTGTGCAGAAGCGTGTAGGCTGGATCGCATGGGACGCAGTCACCCTCGCCCGAGCTGCGGATCTGCGCGTTGGGCCCTCACCAGCGCCGTGATCCTCGCGCTCCTCGCTCCGGTTCCCGCCTTCTCCCAGGTGCCTGCGTTCCCGGGTGCCGAGGGCTTCGGCGCGACCTCGGTCGGGGGCCGCGGCGGACGCGTCTACACGGTGCGCAATCTCTGTGACTACCGGCCCTTCGAGTTCGACGCCTGGCAGATCGATCCGGCGAATCTGCCGGCGCATTGTGCCAGCCTCGATCCGAACGCCCGCCTCGATGAGTCGCTCCGCTACGCCGTCGAGGACGGCGCCTTCCCGGGCGGACCCGAAACGGCCCACGCGCGCACCGTCGTCTTCGCCGTCGGCGGCACCATCGCGCTCCAGCGCTCCCTCGAGATCGAGCTCCCCTACCTCACGATCGCAGGCCAGACGGCGCTCGGCGAAGGCGTCACCCTGCGCAACGCCGAAGGCAACAACTCGGACGCCCTTCGCATTGCGACCCACGATGTCATCGTCCGCCACCTGGCTATCCACCCGGGGCCCGGCTGCGCCGACGCCCTGGAAGGCAGCGGCGTTTCGATCAACCTGGACCCGGCCCTCGCCACCGGCTCGAACTCCCCGCTCTTCCCCAATTGCGGCAACGGCTCCAACCTCGACGCGATCTCGATCATCGATGCCGAGCGGGTGATGCTCGACCACCTGTCTCTCGCCTGGGCCGTCGACGGCGTGATCGACATCTTCGACGATCCGAGCAACGCCACCCCCCCGCGCGACATCACGTTCCAGAACAGCATCGTGGCGCAAGGGCTGGGACTCAGCGTGCACCTGAGCAGCGGGAGTGTCGTCGACGGGCAGACCGGCCTCATCGTCCCCCTCCCGCATTCCACCGGGAGCTTGCTCCAGGGAGGCGAGCGCATCTCGCTGCACCACAACCTCTACTACTACAACCTCGTGCGGAACCCCCAGATCAATGCCGATGGCCCGATCGAGTTCGTGAACAACATCGTCTACGGCTTCGATTTCTGGGGAACGATGGTGCAGTCGCAGCCGCGCAGCGGAATCCCGGTACAACCCCAGGTCGACCTGCGCGGCAACTACTACGACTCGGGGGATTTGTGTAGCGGCCTCCGCTGCGGCCCCCAGCCGAGCGAGACCGGCCACGGCTCGGCCACCCGCTTCGATCGCGCGCGCGTTCCGACGCCCTACGTCTCGCCTCACGTACCCATCTATCTGCGAGACGCCACCGAGTTCGGGACCGCCGACCCGCTCGATCCCGATTTCGAGATCCACTCGGCCGGAAACACCCACCGCAACCCGAACGGGGCGGCAGGCGCGACCGACATGGAAGGGTTCGATCTCGACGCCGACGCTCCTTACTGCGCCGACGACGAACGCAACGGACGCTCGGGGCTCGAGCGACCCCAATCCTACGCGGCCGCCGCGCCCTGGTGTCCCGACTACAGCGCCCCCTGGAACCCGGCCACCGAACCCCAGGGACCGACCTTTCCGTATGGAAACGTGGTGACGGCGGCCTCCCCCATCGTCAGCGGGCAGGCGCACCCGGTCACCCTCACCACCGCCACGCTGCACACGCTGCTCGACGACGTGGGCGCCAGTCGCCCCAGCCGTGGCGCGCCCGATGCCGCGATGGTCGCTTCGGTGCAGGCGGGCGATAGAACCATTCGCCTCGAGCCGAACGGAGCCGGCCAGTTCGTGGACCGCCCGCCGCGGCTCTACGCCGGCGGAACCGACGCCTGGCCACCGCCCTCGAACGCGATGGCGCCCCTCGACGCGGACGCCGATGGAATGCGCGACTCGTGGGAGCTCGCGGTCGGTCTCGACCCGACCGTCGACGACAGCGCGGGCGATGCGAACTCCGACGGCTTCACGAACCTCGAAGACTACTTGGCCGTCGCCGCCCCAGAGCCGTCATCGCCGATGCTCTTGCTGCCGGGCGCACTCACCGTTGCGGGCCTGGCGCGCCGCAACGCCAGGAGGCGCCGTTCGAAGTCGGCGAGAGCGGCGACCTAGCGCCGCCGGGACAGCCGCGCGAGCGAGATCAGCCCGAACGCGAAGAGAGCCGCGGTCGACGGCTCCGGAACCGCCGAGAAGGTGACCGCGAACGTGCCGGACGCGGTCGCGGAGGTATATCCACCACCGCCCGGCCCGTTGTTCACGAGCGCGAACTGCTTCAGCTGGTACTCGCGGCCGGCTACGAGAACTCCGGAGAGACCGCCCGACAGCTCGTTGACCCAATCGGCCCCGACCCCGCCGACCGCGAACGACTCGTTCTGGGTCGAGAGGCTGCTCTGCCGGTTGTGGAAGAGCTCCGTACCCGTGGTGACGTCGTAGAGCAGAACGTCCATCGTCGTCCGGCCTGGACCCGAGTGATCGCTGTCGAACGCTCCGGAGAACGCGTAGGACTGATCCTCGGAGACGGAGAAGTAGACGTCCTGAAAGAAGGCGGTGTAGGAACCCGGCTGTGACGGCAAGTCGAAAGCGAAGGACGTCGAGAACCCGCCCTCGCCCATCGAATAGCCCACGTCGCTCGACGCCTGGATCGCAACCCCGTCCGTCGAGAGCAACGAACCCGAGCTCGGGACCGTGGTGGGCGACTCTGCGACGGTCTTGATCGTCGACTGCACGCTCGAAAACTGCGCCCGCGCCTCGACGACGCTCGTTCCCGTGCCGGGATCGAGAGCGATACTGGCCGCGCCCGGATCACGAGGTCCACAGAACCCAACGAACGAACCAGAGGAACAACGAAGATCGATCGAGACAACTCCAGCACGGACGGCGCTGTCCTGGCTCGACGAATGCGTGTCGAGACGGCCCGGTGGGCGGCCGTTCGAATGCGCCGTCCGATCGCGTAGAATCGAGGGCCGCCTGTGCCCCAGCCTGCACAGCCGGCCCCTCTTCTCTCGGAAAGTTCTCTCGGAAAGGACCCCCATGCCCAAGCCCACCCTCCGCACCGAATTCTGTGATCGCGTCGGGATCGACTATCCCGTGATCCTCGCCGGCATGGGGCCGGTCGCAGGTACCGGCGACCCCGTGGCCACCGCCGATCTCGTCGCTGCCGTCTCGAACGCCGGCGGACTCGGCGTGATGGGCGGGGTGGCCTACTCGCCCGACAAGCTGCGCGAAGAGATCCGGAAGGTGAAGTCGCTCACCGACAAGCCCTTCGGTGTCGACCTTCTGCTCTCGCCCAACTTCTTGCAGCCCCGCGGTTCCGGGCCGGCCATGAAGATGCCCGGGCGCGAGGTGCTTCCGAAGGAAGCGATCGAAGGGATGCAGAAGATCGCCGACGAGCTTGGGATCGAATACCTCGAAGACCCGGGCGAGCAGGAGACGATGGGCAGCTGGGTGCCGGAAGGAAAGTCCTGGGCGGGCTCCCAGGTGGAAGTGATCCTGGAAGAGGAAGTGCCGGTGTTCGCCTCGGGACTCGGGACGCCCGGCCCGTTCGTCGATGCGCTGAAGGCCCAGAACGTGACGATCCTCTCGCTGGTGGGCAACGTCCGCGCTGCCGCACAGGTGGCCCACGACGGCGCCGACTACGTCGTCGCCCAGGGCACCGAGGCCGGCGGCCACACCGGCCGCATCGGCACGCTCGCGCTGCTGCCCCAGGTGATGGACGCGGTCGCTCCGAAGCCGGTGATCGCCGCCGGCGGCATCGCGAGCGGGCGCGCGCTGGCCGGTGTCTTGGCCACGGGCGCCGAAGCCGCCTGGTGCGGCACCGCCTTCCTCGTGAGCGAGGAGGCGAATCAGCCCGACCTGCAGAAGGATCGCATCCTCGCCGCGGCCGCCGAGGACACGATCGTGACGCGCCTCTACAGCGGCAAGACGATGCGCAACATCAGCAACCCGTTCATCGAAGCGTGGGAGCGGTCCGGCATGAGCGCGCTGTCGATGGGCGCTCAGGGCATCCTGATTCGCGACATCAGCTACTCGATCGTGAAGGCCGGCCGCGAAGACCTGTTGATGAACGCGGCGGGCCAGACGAGCGGCATGCTCAAGAGCCGACGCCCGGCGAAGGCCATCCTCGAAGAAATGGTCGACGAGGCCGCGGAGATCTTCGCCAGCCGCCTCGGCAACCGCGTCAAGGCGTCGCTCTAGGCCGGCTCGAGGAGACGCCCATGGAGATCTCCCTCGACATCCACGACGACGTCGGGCTCCTTCGCTTCGACGACCGCAAGAAGAACGCCTTCACCCTGAGCGGCATCCAGGACCTCACGGCCGCCTTCGACGAAGCCGAGTCGAGCGAGAAGGCGAAAGCGATCGTCCTCGCCGGCCGTCCCGGGTCGTTCTGTGCGGGCTTCGACCTGGCGACCATGATGGGAGAGGACAAGGCCGCGGTACGCGCGCTAGGCCAGGGCGGCGGTCGCCTCGCGCTCCGGATGTATCAGTGCGGCAAGCCGTTGGTGGCCGCCTGTACGGGTCACGCCTTCACGATCGGTTGCCTCTGGCTGCTCGCGAGCGACACGCGCATCGGCGAAGAGGGCCGGTTCAAGTTCAGCATGATCGAGACCCAGGTCGGCATGCCGCTCACCCCCTGGGCCTTCACATTGCTCGAAGCCAAGCTCAGCAAGCGGCACTACACCGCCGCCGTGACCCAGTCGAAGGCCTACGACCCGCAAGGAGCCGTCGACGCGGGCTTCCTCGACGAGCTGGTCGGCGAAGGCGAAGCGACCGCCAGAGCCCTCGAGCTCGCGGCGGGCTTCGCCAAGCTCCCGGCCCGTGCCTATGCGGCGAACAAGCTCAAGGTGCGCGAATCCGGCATCGAGGTCATGAAGCGCGACCTGGGGCTCTGAGCCACGCAGACGCGGCGCCCCGCCTAACGCTCCAGGTTCGCGGCGCGCCTGCGAGGTTCCGGTTCAGAAGGACGAGACGAGGACGGCGACGCCGAGCCACAGGGTGATCCCCCAGGTCGCGACGTTCCCGACGGCGCGGGCGGGTGGCAGGCGCTGCTCGCGCTGCTGGATGCCGATCGCGTGGAGCACCCGTGCGGCGAAGAGGGCCCCGCCCGCCACGTGCAGCATGGAGATCGAATGCCCGGTCGCGGCGGCCAGCAGGAGCAACAGGAGCGCCCCCGGCACGTACTCGGTGTTGTTGCCGTGGGCACGCACGGCGCGCTCGAGCCGGGCGTCGCCACCCAGGCCGACGGCCTGGCCCAGCTGGATCCGCAACCGAGACACCATCAAGCCCAGGGCGAGCATGAGCAGGAGGTTCGCGCTCGACCAGAGCGCCACCGCGCGCAGGGCGTCGGACGACAAGGGCTCCATCTACCAGTTCTCCCGATCCGGTCGGATCATCACGTCGAAGGCCCAGGTCGAACGCGGCTGGTGGGCCACGTGGAAACACTCCCCGGCGATGTCATCCGGGAGCGCGAAGAACTCGTCGGGCTGATCGGAGAAGGCCTGTCGCGCCCAGGGCACGTCGATGACCGCATCGATCGCCACGAACGCCACGTGGATGCCCTTCGACCCGAGGGAGCGGGCCGCGGACTCGAGCAGTATTCGCTGCGCCGCCTTCGTGGGGGCGAAAGCCGCGAAACGCGCACGGCCGCGGTAGGCCGAGGTGTTTCCCGTAGCGAGGATCGCGCCCCGCCCGGCGTCGACCATGGCGGGCGCGAACTCCTGGATCAGCTGCAGCAGGGCCATCGCGTTGATCTGGAAATTCTGCTGCAGGGTGTCGGGGTCGACGTCGAGGACTTCCCCGAAGGCCCCTCCGACTGCGTTGTGGACCACGACCGACGGTGCGCCCAGCTTCGCGCGGACCTCGTCCGCCATCCGGGAGACCGCGGCGCGGTCGGTCACGTCGAGGGGGAAGGCGTGGGTGTTTGCGACGGACTGCTCGAGCTCGGCGAGACGGTCGCGATCGCGCGCGATCATGGCGACGTCGTAGCGTTCCGCGAAGCGCCGTACGAGGGCGCTCCCGGTTCCGGGGCCGACCCCGGTGATGAGACAGACTTCCTTGGTGGTCACCTGTGGAGTTCCTTTCGGGCACGCGCGGGTGATGTCGGGATTGCGCTTGCGACGCTCGAACCGTTGGGTAGCATTTCAATACTAAATGTAAACCGAGGCCCCCAGTGTGCCTTGGAGGAACCGGTGGCGAACCGACACACCCAGACCTGCGCGATCGCAGGAGCGCTCAATGTGCTCGGCGACCACTGGACGCTCCTCCTGGTGCGCGAGGCCTTCTACGGCACCACGCGCTTCAGTGAGTTCCAGCGCAACACGGGCATCGCGAAGACTCTGCTCAGCGACCGACTCGCCTTCCTGGAAGAGGAGGGGATCTTCGAACGGGAGGACGTCGGCGAGCGGGGCACCCGCTACGCCTACACCCTCACCGAGAAGGGACGCGCCCTCGAAACGGTCCTCGTCGCATTGGCGCAATGGTCGAACGCGCACGTGTTCGGCAAGGGAAACGAACCGGTCGTGCTGGTGAACCGGGCCACGGGGCGCGCCGTCCCCGAGCTGCGCCTGCGCAACCGCCGGGGCGACCCACTCGCACCCGATCAACTCGCCTTCCGAGCCGGTCCCGGAGCCAGTGCCGCCACCCGCAAACGGATGGAAACCATCGAGTAGCGGCAGACTCGCGCGGCGGGCGCCGGAGTCGGCACTCCGAAGGAGCGGTCGCACACCCCGGGCGTCAGCTCGGGGTCGCCCCCTCCGAGCCGACTTCGTGCAGAACGTCCCACGCCACGCCGGGCTCGAATTTCGTGACCACCCGGAGTAGCGCGTCCCGCCATTCCTTCGGTGTCTCGGCGGGCCCGATCTCCTGCCAGCGCTGATAGGACACCTCAGAATCCCAGAGCGCGGTCGCGGCGTAGTGCCCTGTGCTGCGGTCGAGGCAGACGAAGTCGCCGCCGAGAAAGCCGGGGAGAACGCGAGCGCGTTCCAGAAACTTCCCTTCCAGGTAGATCCGCTCGAGCTCGGCGCCCTTCCCTGGTTTGGCTTCGAATCGGATGAAACTCCGCACCGCCACGGCCTCTCTCCTTCCGGAACGCTCCGACGCACGCCACGTCGAGTCCCCGTCACCCCTGTGACTGAGGCCGCTTCCGATCTGCACCTCGTCGTCCGGTCACGGTGCCAACGGACTTCCGCGCAGGACACCGAGCTTCTTCATGCGGAAGCGCAGCGTGCTGGGGTTCATCCCCAGGAGTTCGGCCGCTCCGCCGGGCCCGGACACGCGCCACCCCACGCGCTCGAGCACGGCGCGAATGTGATCGGCCATCGCGTCGTCGAGGGTCTGGATCGCCCAGCTCGACTCAGCGGCCGGTCCACCGCACTGTGCGCGAGTTTCGCGAAGCTCCGGAAACTCGAGCGTGTCTCCGTGCGAGAGAATGAGTGCACGCTCGACGATGTTCTGGAGCTCGCGCACGTTGCCGGGCCAGTCGTAGGCGCGGAGCCGCTCGAGATCTTCACTGCGGATACGGGGTGCTCGGGGCAGGTTCATCTCCCTCGCTTTCCGGTCGACGAAGTACCGGATCAGCGAGGGGACGTCGTCGCGCCGCAGACGGAGCGGCGGAATCTGGATGGGGAGGACGTTGAGGCGATACCAGAGATCCTCTCGGAACGTCCCTGCTTCCACCATCGCGCGGAGGTCTCGGTGGGTCGCGGCGATCACGCGCACATCGACTTCGATCGGCCGGGTGCCACCCACCCGCTCGAAGCGGCGCTCTTGCAGGACGCGCAACAGCTTCACCTGGGCCTCTTGGCTGAGCTCGCCGACCTCGTCGAGGAACAACGTCCCGCCGTCAGCGCGCTCGAAGCGTCCCCGCTTCCGCTCGGAGGCTCCGGTGAACGCACCACGCTCGTGGCCGAAGAGCTCGCTATCGAGAAGAGTCTCGGGAACCGCCCCACATTGGAGCGACACCATCGGAGCTCCGCTGCGGGGCGAGGCCATGTGGATCGCGTTCGCGACGACTTCCTTGCCGGTACCCGTCTCTCCGAGGAGCAGCGCGGGGCTGTTCGACGGCGCGATCCGACGCACCTGCTCCATCACGTGGCGCAGACCGAAGTCGGCGCCCACCACCTCGACCCCGCGCGCGAGTTTCATGTCCGCGGAGAGCGCGCGGTGGTCGTCCGCCAGGAGATCCTTCACGCGCACGAGCTCGCGATAGCGACGCGCGTTGATCATCGCGATCGTGAGCGGCTCCCGAACCGACTCGAGTAGCTCCGCATGCCGATCGGTGAAACGATCGGGCCCTTCTGCAGAGATCAGGACGGCCCCCACCTCTTCGCCGCTCATGTCCAGCCGGAGAAACATCGCGGAACTGGAGATCAGCTGCGGAAAGATCCGGATCAGCTCCTCGGGTTGGTCGTCGGGCCGATTCACCACCAGGAGCGCCGGCCGGTCGGCACCGTCGCGGACGTAGTCGAGCGATCCCCCGGCGAGCGAGATCTCGGGGGCGTCCTCCGGCCAGATGTATCGCCCACCTTCGCGCGCCACGCGGGCGAGGACGTGGATTCGCGCTGCCGCTACGTCCGAGTAGCCGAGGCCCATGGTGTCGGCGGGGATGTGCTTCGCCAGGTAGTCGAGGGCATCCGCCAATGCCTGATCGATGTCGAGCGTCCCGCAGATCCGAAGGGTCATCTCGCGAAAGAAGTCATTCTTGTCGACCGGCATGCTGCCCCCGAGGTCGCAGGATTCTGCGATTTTGGCGATATGCTGCGACGTCGCTCGCAACATATCACGACACGCGACGCTCCGGTGGCTGAGACAGCGCCTCGTGCCTTCTCGGCGTTGGCCCGTGTCGTGCACTAGCGATCGTCGTGAATGCGGAAACTCGACCCACCCTCGAGGGCAAGACGGCAGTCGTGACGGGCGCCGCCGGGGGCATCGGTCGCGCCTCAGCCGTGCGGCTGGCCCAGGACGGGGCCGACGTCGCCATCCTCGACATCGATCGGGCTGGCCTCGAGGAGACCGCGCAGAAGGTCGAAGCCACCGGGCGACGGTGCGTCACCGTCACGGTCGATCTGCTCGACCGCTCGGCCATCACCGCCGCGTTCGAACAGGTCCGGCAGGAGCTGGGCCCGGTCGACGTCCTCCACAACAACGCCGGCGGCAGTGCGCGGGGCGAAACGCGCTCGTTCACGCGCGCCGGGCCGGAGACCTGGGATGCGGTCGTCGACCTGAATCTCCGGGCGACCGCCGACTGCACGCGCGCGGTGGTCTCGGACATGAAGGAGCGACGCTTCGGGCGGATCGTCCACACCGCGTCCGAGCAGGCGTACGCCGGCGGCTTCGGCTTCTCCGACTATGCGGCGGCGAAAGCCGGGATCATCGGCTTCACGCGAGCTCTCGCCCGCGAGCTCGCGCCGTTCGGCATCACCGTCAACACGGTCTGCCCGGGCGTCACCCGCACCCCGGCACTCGAGCAGTTCGACCCTCAGGAGACCGCGGCGGCGCTCGAGGCGATGCCGATGAAGAAGTTCTGCGAAGCGTCGGACATCGCCCACGTCGTGTCCTTCTTCGCCGACCCCGCTTCCTGGCACATCACCGGGACCCACCTGATGGCGACAGCCGGTCGTACGATCATCTGACACGAGGAACCAACCGGATGGATTCGAAGCTCTTCTTCCACACCGCGCTCGTCGCCTGGCTCGCGAGCCTTTCACTCGGATGCGTCGGGCACAAATCGGTCCATGCCGAATTGGTGATCCCGGCGACACCCGACCGGGTTTGGGCCGTGATCACCGACGGGCCGTCCTACGGCGAGTGGAATCCGATCCTCGTCTCCGCGAAGGGCGAGTTCGTCGAGGGTGGAACCATCCTCTACGAAATGAAGAACCCGGAGGGCGAGATCTACGAGGTCGATCCGATCATCCGAAAGCTCGTTCCCGAACGCGAACTCAACCAGTTCGGCGGGACGCGCGGTGTCCTCACCTTCGACCACACCTGGCGTGTCGAGCCGGTCGAAGACGGATCGAAGGTGACACAGCACGAGGAGTACCGAGGCATCGGCGTCTTCTTCTGGGATCCCGCCTGGGTCGAGGACGCCTACGAAGAGGGCCTCGTCAATCTCCGGGAGCGCCTCGAGAATCCGTGATGTCCACGAAGTGGATCGAACAGATCCGTGTGCGCTCTTCCGAGAGCACGCTCAAGAGTGCGATCCCGGCGCTCCGAAAGCGGGTGGACGAGATCGCGCAGCGCGTGCCCGACGCCGAGCCCCTGATCCTGCAGCACGGACTCTACGAGGGCGACCTCTCCGTGGTCGTGATCTGGCGGAACGCGAAGCGCGCGGAGAAGAGTCGCGACGGGCTCCTGATGGCCGAAGAGCTCGCCGGTTTCGGACCGGTCGACCATTCCGTCTGGGTGCCCCTCGGTGAGTGAGACCGCGAACCCCGGTTCCGGCCGAGCCACGGACGGGCGCCCGACCGACCGAAGAGAAGGAACCTGAAACGCATGACCAAACCGACGATCGGCTTCATCGGTCTGGGTGCCATGGGTGCACCGATGGCCGAGCGCTTGCTCGATGCGGGTTTCCCGGTGGTGAGCTGCGCACATCGCAAGCGAGAGGCCATTGAACGGCTCGCGGCGAAGGGACTCGAGGAAATGGAGGGCCCGCGGCAGGTCGGCGCCCGCGCGGACCTCCTGCTGACCATCGTGTGGGATGAAGCCCAGAACGACCGCGTGCTGTGAGGGCCCGACGGGGCTCTGGCCGAGATGAAGCCAGGCGGTGTGATCCTCGTGATGAGCACGGTCTCGCCGGCCTACTGCCAAGGGTTGGCCGAGGAAGCGTCGGAGCGCGGAATCAAGGCCCTCGACTGTCCCGTAAGCGGGATGGTGTCCGGTGCCGAGGCGGGCACGTTGACCCTCATGCTCGGAGGTGACACCGCCGCCATCGAGCCCCATCGCGCGGCTCTGGAAACCCTGGGAAGCGTATGCCCCTGCGGCGGCGTCGGGATGGGTCAGGTCATGAAGGTCGCGAACAACACCATGGCCGTGGGCACCTGGGCCCTTCTCATGGAAGTGCGCGACATGGTCAAAGCCCACGGCATGGATCTCGATCACTTCATGTCGATCCTCAACCAATCGAGCGGGCGCAGCGTCGTGTCGGAGCAGTTTCGCTTCCCACCGTCGCGCATTCCGCTTCCCGCGATGCCGCAGAAAGACCTCGGCATTTGTCGCGACATCGCCGCAGACCG